>JALGUI010000547.1 GCA_029820915.1 Candidatus Zipacnadia bacterium
CTGCTGCAGGGCCTGGCGCGACCCGCGATGGACCTGTCGCGCGCCGCCACGCCCGACGACATTGTCAACGTCACGGCCGTCTGCGCGCTGCGCGCCGGCCTCGCCGACGGCACCATCGAACGCACGCTCTGAGACCAAGGAGTTCATGACATGACTCTGCGACTCATCAGCTATCGGTCCGACGCCGGGTCGCCCGTCCGCGTGGGAGCATTACTCGACGATGCCGCCTATGATGTGTGCGACGCCGTGGTGGCCGCCGGCATCAACGCCGCCGCCTGCGCGTGCTGTCGAAGCGTGGCCGAACTCCTTGCCTGCGAGGAATGCCTGGAGATGGCACGTCACGGGCTTGGCGCGGTCGAGGACATCGACCCGCTCGAGGGCGTCGAGATCCTGGCGCCTATCCCCTCGCCGCCCAAGCTATTCTGCCTGGCGACCAACTTCATGTCGCACATGCGCGAGGGCCTGTCCCAGCGCCTGCAGGGCGGCGAACAGCGGCGCGAGCTGGATGCCCCGCGCGTGTTCATGAAGCCCTCGCCCAACACCGTCATCGGCTCGGATGAGCCGCTGTGGCTGAGCGCCGGCAGTACCTTCGTGGACTACGAGGCGGAGCTGGCCATCATCATCGGCGAGCCGGCGAAGGAGGTGCCGGTGGAGGAAGCGGGGGCCCACGTCTCGGGCGTGACCGCCTTCAACGACATCTCCGAACGCGAGCTGCACATCTGGGACCGCACCGAGGAGCGCGACTGGGACAAGTTCTTCGACTGGCTCAACGGGAAGTGGGCGGACGGCTTCGCACCCATGGGGCCATGCGCCGTGCCGGTGGCCGACGCGGGCGATCCCGACGACCTCGACCTCACGCTGCGCTACAACGGTGAGGTGAAGCAGCAGGCGAACACGGGCGAGATGATCTTCAACGTGGCCGAGATCGTCTCCTACATCTCGCACATCTGCACGCTGCAGACCGGCGACGTCATCGCCTGCGGCACCCCGGCGGGCGTGGGCAAGCATCAGGGCATTCGCCTGACCGACGGCGACGTGCTGGAGGTCGAGATCCCACCCATCGGCGTGTTGCGCACGCCCGTGGTCGGGCCCTGACGACGTCCGGCGGGCCGAGCCCGATGTGCGTACATGCGGAACGGGCCGGCGTCGGCGCCGGCCCGCACATGGATCGCGCGTCGCTGGGGCTACTCCCGGCCGAGCATCTCGCGCGTCCGCGACACCAGCCGCGACTTGCGGCGCGCGGCGGTGTGCCTGTGGATGATGCCGCGCTGCACGGCCTTGTCGATGGCTTTCTGCGCGACCGGAAGCGCCTCCTTGACCGCGGCTGCGTCGCCCGCGCGGGCGGCGTCGAGAACCTCGCGAACTGCCCGCTTCATCGCCTGCTTGCGCATGCGATTGCGCAGCGTGCGCTTGCCGGTCTGGCGCAGGTGCTTCTTCATTGCTGCACGTTGCGGCATGTGTTGCTACTCCCTCACATCAATCGTGCCGCCGGTCCGCAAGCTGCGGTCCCGCCGGCCTCTCCTGGTCCGTAGGCGGCTACTATAGCATAAAGCCCACCGCCGTGCAAGCACGTGCCTGTGCGTAGTGATATTGCAGGCCGAGATGGCGCCGCCCCGCCCGCTGAGGCCGCTGACCATGACCGTGACGCCGCTCAGCGCCCGGTCCTCGGCCGCGCTTCGGTCTTCCCCTCACCGTGCGTCCACGATGATATCGGCCAGCCGGCGCCGGGCGCGCTCGTAGTCGGCGGCGTTGCCGCTCCAGCGCTGGAACGACGTCGCCACGCCCGCGACGATCTGATCCACCTGCTCTACCGGGTCGCTGGGCGGCACGACGATCATGCCCTCGTCGCCCATGACGGCCCGCATGCCCTGAGCGCGGCCGGAGGTGGCGGCCATCACCATGTACTCGTAGTCCTCCAACGCCTCGCGCGCCAGCTTCAGGCGGATCGAGGTCACGGGGCCCTCGATCCCCGCGGGCGGGCCGGGATACAGCAGCATGCCCTCGCCCCAGTACTTGTCGCGGAAGGCCGGGCGCTCCCACACGCCCTCCATGGTCTCGTAGTTCCAGTACACGCTCGACCAGTAGAGGAAGCCCTCGATGTCGTAGTGCCGGCTCACCCAGAAGGGAGCGCGGAACATCAGCGGGTCGAAGTCGATCTGCCACCACGGCGTGCCCTCGGGGCCCTGGCACAGCGCCGTGTAGCTCCACAGCCGCTCGCCCTGCTCCAGGCGCTCATTCGCGGTCGGCTCATCCCACAGGCCCCACAGCGGGCACCAGATGTCCACCGCACCGTAGAGGTCGCCCCACTCGGGGTTGCTGGTGATGGTCTGCTCGGTGCACAGGCGCGCGATCTCCGAGTCCGCCTCGCGGATCAGCGCGGCCTGCCGGCGAACGGTCTCGTACTCCTCCGCATCATTGGGCTCATCCTTGAGGTAGATGTAAGCCAGGTCGAGATAGCCCAGCTCGCGCAACCAGGCGGCGCTGGCGCGCAGGTATGCCTTGGCCTGCTCCGGGTCGTCGCGGTGGCGGAACTGCATGCGGAGGGAGTTGACGTGCTTCTCCTCGACCAACATGCGCAGCCGCTCG
>JALGUI010000548.1 GCA_029820915.1 Candidatus Zipacnadia bacterium
GTGGAGGTATTGTGGTAGACGCGGCAGTTGATGGACGCGAACGGCCCACGGAAGCGCCCGGTTGGCGATACGCCCTGCCAGATGTAGGTGCGCATGTTCAGGGGCACCCAGAGGTTATCGAAGACGCGGTTGTGGCGGAAGATGCTGTCGGTCCAGAAGGAGTGGGCGTCGCTCTCGGCTGACCCCGCGCTGTCGCGGGCGCGGGTGATGATGTTGCCCTCCAGCAGGACGCGGCCCAGGGAGTAGGTGATGTAGTTGCGCCCCCACTCGGCGTGGAAGACATTGGCGCGTACCACCACGTTGTTGCAGCAGTTGAGCGTGAAGGGGCTGTGTCCAACGCGCGTGAACGAGTTGCCCTCAACCAGGACCTCACGGCACTCCTCCAGCCACATCATGTCGCCCACGACCCTGTCGGCGCTGAACATGTTGTCCAGCAGGCGCACCTGCGAGGAATCGGTGATTGACACGGCGCCGCCGAGGTTGCGCATCTCGCAGCCGCGGATGGTCAGGTGACGGCAGCGACTCGCCCCCACCCACCTGGCCTGCCGGCGACCGTCGAGATGGAAGCCCTCAATGGCGATGTACTCGTGGCCGTCGAGGGCGATGAGATCGCCCGGCTCGCCCGGCACGAGGCGGGCCTGCCGCGGCTCGGCGGACCGGTACGTGATCGGCGCGCCCGCGGTGCCGCTGCTCTGCGGCGCGATCGTGCCCGAGTACTCGCCCGGCAGGAAGACCGCCACGTCGCCGGGCTCCAGGGCCGCGTTGGCCTTGTCGATGGTCTGCCAGGGCTGCTCGCGGCTGCCGGGCGCGTCGTCGCTGCCGTCGGGCGCGAGGTAATACTCCGCGCACAGGCACGGCGCCACCGGCAGCAGCGCGAGCAGCAGGACGAGGATGATGGTGCATGTGTCCTGACCGGCCATTCGGAATGCTCCTTCCACGGCTCAGGGCAGCTCCCACACCAGCAGCGTAGTGTCCGCGCTGGCGGATATCAGCCGGCTCCCGTCGGCGGTCAGCGCCAGGCCATGCACGGCGCTGCCGTGCCCGCTCAGCTCTGCGATCTGCTCGCCCGTCGCCAGGTCCCAGCCGGTAATGGCGCCGCCTCCGCCCGCGTAGGCGCGCCCGCCGTCGGCGGTGCAGGCGAGAGCGTAGACGGCGCGGCCCGGGGACATCTCGGCCGTGGCCTCGCCGGTGCTCAGGTCCCACGCGAGGATGCGCTCATCGCGCGCTCCCGACAGCGCCCGGCCGGCGCCGGCGAAGGCCACCGCCTCGACCCAGCCGCGATGTCCGGCCATCGTGCGCAGCAGCGTGCCCCGCCGCAGGTCCCAGTATCTGACGGTCCCGTCGCGGCCGCCGCTGAGCGCGAACTCCCCGTCCGGCGACACGGCGATGGCCAGGACCCCGCCGCGGTGCTCGTGCAGGACGTGCACGGGCTCGTCGCGCTCGCGCCCCCAAGCCCGGAGCGTGCCGTCGCCGGCGCTGCTGAGCAGGTGCGATCCCTTGGGCGTGTAGGCGACCGCCCGCACGTAGCCGCGATGTCCCGTCAGCTCCCGGATCAGCGAGCCGTCCGACAGGTCGAACTCGCGCACCACGCCGTCCTTGCAGCCTGCGGCCACGCGGTCGCCGTCGGGCGATACCGCGACAGCGTAGGCGCCCAGCCGCGCGCCCGCGATGGTCCCGAGGCACTCGCCACTGTCGATGTCCCACGCGCGCAGGCTGCCGTCGGTGGCGCCGCTGACCGCCACGTGCCCAACGGGCAGCGCGGCCACCGCCTGGACGGGGCCGTCGTGGCGCTCCCACACCACGCGGGGGGTCCCGTCCTCGACGCTCGTCTCGGCGACCAGCCGGCCCCCGTAGGATAGCACCCACTCGCCATCGGGCGAGACCTCGATGCGCGTCACGTGGGAATCGTGGGGCACCCACCGCAGGAGCACCTTCTGCTCGTGGCGGTTCCAGCGCCGGATCGAGCCGTCGCGCGAGCCGGTCAGCAGCTCGTCGGGGTCCGCGCAGTACGCCACGGCGGTCACGGCGTGGCCGTGGTGGCCGGAGAACTTGCCGAGCATCTCGTAGCCGTCGAGCAGCCACTCCTGGGCGCTGTGGCGGCTGCCCACCAGGAGGCGCTCGCCATCTCCCGCCGACAGCTCCATGCTGCGGCCGTGCGCGTAGTAGTCCTTGAGCCACGCGTTGAGCAGCTCGCCGGTGCGGAGGTCGTAGTGGGCCAGGATGGGGCCGGAGCCCGCGCGGCCGTCCACCAGTGCGGTCCGGCCGCCCGGCCCGTAGATGCCCTCGCGGAAGTAGTGCATCTCGCCTTCGATGGCGACCAGCTCCTCGCCGGTGCCCAGCTCCCACTCCTTGAGCGTGGGCGGCCGGGAACCGGTGGTGAGCACCCGCTGCTCGTCGGGCGAGTAGTGCGCGGCGACGAGGCCGGCCTGGCCGGTGGGCCAACTACGCAGAAGCTCGCCTCGGGCCAGGTCCCACTCGTGCACGTTCCCGTCCGCGTCCGCCACCAGCAGCACCGAGCCATCGCGGCGCGGCTCGACCCCGCGAATGCCGTGCTCGCACACCTGCGCGCCGCCCTCCAGCCGCCC
>JALGUI010000549.1 GCA_029820915.1 Candidatus Zipacnadia bacterium
CTCATCTCCAGCAGCCGGCGGAAGGCCTCGGCCTGGCGCCTGAACTCGTCGGCGCCGCGCCGGTCGCCCATCTTCAGTGTGACGAAGCCGTCGAACGACCGCGCCCGGAAGATGGAGATGACCTCCTTGACCTCCCCGTTGCCCTGCGCCGGCAGCGTGTAGCGCGACCGTCCGGGGACGCAGCCATCTGTCGCGTAGATGACGCGCGTGACGCGCTTGAGCTTGGTCGCGCGGTAGGTGCCCAGGAACGGCTTCTCGCCGACGTTGGCGAAGTGCGCGGGGTTGAAGGCGAAGCCGACGTCGCACTCCCCCGCCAGCGCGAGCAGCGGCGGATCGCAGGCCTCGCCCGTGTCCCAGGCACTGCCGGGCACGTTCTCGAAGACAACGGTCACTCCATCGCCGGTGGCCTCGCACGCCGCGCGCAGGCGCAGCGTGACCGCCTCCGGGTCGGCGCCCGCCGGCGGCGAGGGAACCTTGACCAGCGGCGCGCCCAGCCGCCGCGCCATCGCGCCCGCCTGCCCGAGTCGCTCGCGCACCGCCGCCTCCTTGCCCATGAACGCCTCCGGCGAGAGCCCGCAGTGCAGGCAGTTCACGGACATTCCCATCTCCACCAGCGACGCCGCGAAGTCGTCCGCGGTGGCTCCCTCATCGGTCAGGAGCTGCGCGCCGAGCCGCTCGCCCAGCTCCACCGCGCGAATGCCCTCGTTCCAGACCGCCCGCATCCCGCCCGCCCACTCGCCGCCGTCGGCCGCGTTGGCCAGGTCGTCCACCAGCTCGTCGAGCAGGGCCGCGGCGGTGAAGTCCTGCTGGGCCAGGTCGTGGGCCTTGATCTTCGCGCGCTGCATGACGCAGTCGTCGCAGTTCGGGTTGTCGCACAGCACCGCCGCGGGGTCCTTGCGCAGCGCGTCCACCACGATCTCGACGGTCGTGCCCGCGTGCATCAGCCGCGCCACGGCCTTGCCGACCTTGCCGATGCGCATGGCCCTGCCCTCGCGCAGCAGCGGCTCGAGGCCGATGAAGTCGCGGTGCGGGCCGGGGAACAGCTCGAGCGTCTTCGTCTGCACGCTTCCGTCATCGGCCCGGTACTCCCGCTCGATGGTGGACAGGTAGGGGGGCCTGACCAGCTCCTCCGGGTGATGCAGCAGCGTGCTGCGGTCCTGATCGACTCCGAGCAGGAGCACGTAGCCCTCGGGCAGGCGCGACAGCCGCCCCCACGGCGACTCGCTGCCCACGGCGGTCGGCTGGTCGAGCACGTCGCGCAGCAGGTAGTCGGTCTTCGGGCCGATCGCGCAGGCCGAGTGCGACGGGTGGAAGCTGCGTGTCACGCCGGGGTAGTGGCGGAAAGCCTCGGTGACGGAGCCGACGTTCGAGGGAGAGGTCTCGAGGTCGAAGACTCCGCCGCCGGACATGGCGGGCATGGCGACGGTGCCGCCCGGCTGCACCGCCTCGATCAGCGCCTCGATCAGCGCCTGCGCGCCGCCCTCGACCCGCCCGAGCGCCGAGAGCGCGCTGTGTACCATGATGGTCATGCCCGGCCCCACGCCGAGTGCGCGCAGGTCGCGGACGATGTCGTCCTTCGTGAGAGGCATGGTCGATGCTCCCCGGATAGAAGCTGCACGGCGAGGCAGTAGCTTGGGCACGCGGGCTACTCAGCGGCGGCCTGGGCCAGCTCCCGGTCGAGCAGGATGGCGTCCTGCGTGAGCGCCCGCGCTCGGTTCATCAGCGCCATCACCACATCCGGCGACAGCGATGCCTTGCGCTGCTGCTGGCTGTCCAGGTAGCGCCAGCGTGCCAGCAGCATGTCCAGCCGCGAGGCGCCGTCGAAGGGCCGGGCATCCTCAGGCATCAGCGCGCAGGTCTTGTACGCCCCCGCGATGCACGACACCGCGCTGTCGAGCTCGGCGCCCAGTGCGGGCAGCTCGAACACCATCGGCGCGGTGCGCAGCGCGGTGAGGGCCTCGGTGCCCGCGATCACCTGCACGGACAGCTCGACCGCGCACCCGACCGCGCACCGGCCGCCGCGCCGCACCTGATAGGCGAGCGACAGGTCGCGCGACTCCCCGGCGGCCAGGGTCAGCTTGGTGACGTTGAAGTGGTGCGCGCGCCGCGTCGGCCCGGTGACGCGCACGTTGATCTTCACCGTCTGCTCGGCGTCCGCCAGGTTGGTGATGCTCGCGCTCGCGGCGTTCTCCCCGTACCACGGGCTCTCGATGGGCGCCACGCGGCAGCGCAGCGCCGGGTGCCCGAAGATGAGCGTGCCGCGCGTCGCATCGCCGGTCATGGAGGTCCGCTCGGCCACGCGCGGAGCATTGCGCCGCAGGTTCAGGCCCCACGTATCGCCGTCCGCCGGCACGGCGCCCTCGCCGAAGGCATAGGCGATCTCCACCAGCCAGCCGCGCTCGTCCAGGTGCGTGGCGGCGCGCCAGGCGACGGTCGGCGAGGCGTCCCCGTCCACGGCATCGTACTCGGTGCCCGTGGCGTTCAGCGCGAGCTCCATGATGCCGACGCCGTCGTCGCCGGGGTCGAGGACGACCGTCAGCGAGTCGTCGGCCATGACGTCGCCATCTCGCAGGCTCGCGGCGGACCGCACGGCCAGCGGCATCGGGTCCTGCAGGCGCGCGCCAACGTACAGGGCCTGGTCGTCGAAGCCGATCCAGGCCTCGGTCACCAGCGCCGGCATGCCGCCGCCCTCGAGGATAAACGGCCCGACCGCGGCGGCCTTCGACCACTCGCCCGCCCCGAGCAGGCCGTCGATGGTGGGCGCCACCTCAAGCCGCGGGCAACTGACGGCAGCCGGGCTGCTCAACGCCGCAGGTGGAGTCGCGGCCATGACCGCCAATATGCCGGACACGAGCAGCACCCGTCGCATCGCGGTCGCCTCCCTATCGACGTAGTTCGCGTCTCAGGGCACGTTCGCCGCAGTCGGCCAACTTCCCTCCCGGTCACCACGCGCCGGTTTCGTCACCGGCAGGCAGGTGCCCGCGGACGGGCGACGAATAGCCCCGGACACGCCGCCCGTCCGGCGTTTCGGCGGGCGAGTGACCACGGCTGCGAGCAGCAGGGGAGGTCGGGCCATGCCCGTCATCAGGAGCCGGGAGCTTCGCGAGAACCCTGAGGCGTCCCCGCAGTTCTCCTCGTTCGGCCTCATCAGGCTGGCGAGGGGCGAGAGCGTCGAGCCGCACTTCCATGACTGCGACGAGTGGTGGATCATCACCCGAGGGCACGCCCTCATCGCGACCGAGGGCGACGAGCACGAGGTCGAAGAGGGCGACATGGTCTACACGCCCATGGGCGAGGACCATGAGTTCAAGGAGATCTACCGCGACGTCGAGGGCGTGTACTTCGAGGGGTCCCTGCAGGGGCGGCGCCGGCGCGGCCACCTGCACCACCCCGACGACGACTGAGCCGCCCTCTGCGCCCAACGGCGTGTGCAGGCGAGGGCGCCCGCACTACGACATGGTTGCCTCTTACCTTTTCGTGTAATGCTTCGTACGACGGGCGCCCTCGCCTGTCGAAGTCGTCAGTACGTGCTGTTCCGCAAGTAAGCACTAGTACGCAGGAACGCGACAGGCCCCGCGGGCGCTCCCGCGGGGCCTCGTCACCGCCGACCGCCGGCCGTCACGCGCCCGGCATCCTCAGCGCGACGGCCAGCGTGCGCTCGACCAGGTCGCTGATCGCCATGCGCGACATCCCCGACAGCGCGGTCTCGCGCGCCCAGCAGCGCTCCCATCACCGAGCCGACCGTCGCGCCGTTGCAGTCCGTGTCCAGCCCGGCCATGACCGCGATCGCTACCGACCGGCGCAGATCGCCCTCGCCGTGCAGCAGGCCCATCACGCACAGCAGCGCGTTGTTGATGGTGTGCACGCGGTGGTAGTGGCCGTAGTCGGCCATGATGCGGTCCCAGGTCTGCTCCCAGCTCTCGTCCTCCGCGCACCACGCGATGCACTCGCGCACCGCCTCGGCCAGCCGGCAGCTCTCCGGGATCTCCCCCAGCGCGCGCTGCAGGCAGGCGTCCAGGTCCTCGGCTCCCAGACACGCGGCGATCAGCGCCCCGAAGAACATCTCGCCGTAGATGCCGTTCTTGGTGTGCGAGATGCTCGCGTCGCGCCGGCACAACTCGGCCGCGAGTTCGGGCCGCCCCGCCGCGCAGTACGCGAAGCCGTCCGCGCGGATCTGCGCCCCGATCCACTCGCGGTACGGGTTCATGTAGGTCGCCGATTCCGGGGGCATGACCTCGTTCACGAAGTTGCGCATGGCCGCGCGCTCGGCCGTATAGGTGCGGTGATAGGGCAGCCGCACCAGCCACTCGGCGACCACGTGCTCGGGCGCAAGCTCCGCGCCGTGCTGCTCGACCAGGTGCAGCCCGAGCACCGTGTAGTCGGTGTCGTCATCGCGGACCGAGTGGTCGATGTTGGGCGTGAGGCACGGGTCCGATGCGGGCCTGTAGGTGACGTCCTCGGGGAGCCCCTCGACCACCGGGAAGTAGCCGTCGAGCGGGTACGCGTCGCCCGCGCGCAGGATCGTCTCAATCTCCTCGCGCGACTTGCCCTCCACCGGCTTGCCCACCATGCACCCGATGCAGCGGCCGAGCCACGCGCCTGTGAGCCGGTCGCGCAGCCACTCCTCGCCGATCTCCCCGGTCCAGCGCTCGACATCCGGGCGCGCGTCGCGGATGCCCTCGGCGTCGGACGGCTCGCGGTAGGGGAAGTCGTGGCCCGGCCTGAGGCGGCGCGCGACCTCGAAGAAGTCGGCGAGGGCGGCCCGGGCGTAGGCCTCGTCGGCGCCCTCGGTGGCCCTCAGGTCCTCGCGCAGCACGGTGACGTCGCAGCCCTCCTGTTCGAGCTGCACCAGTTCCTCCCAGGCCAGGTTCCTGAGCGTGTTGGCGCTGAGCATGGCGTCCTCCACCTCTCGGTGACGGCCGAGCACGCAACGGCTCGACCGGGTTCTCGCTGCCCTGAAGAGGAATTCGACCAAAGCCCCCGTGGACCTGCCCGACGCCGCCGCCCGGGGCGATCAGCGTGACGCCAAGAAAATGTCACCTCCACAGGCAGGTGCGTTGACGTGATGTGGCGAAGGCCCTGACAGTGCCGAGCCGCCGTCTCGAGGTCACGCCCATGGAGATATTCGCCAACCACGCGCACGTCTTCCCGGACAACGTTCGCGAGCAGGGCAGCATCGACAGCCTGCTGGCGCTGATGGACACCTGCGACATCGCGCGCGCCGTGTGCTTCGCGCCACACCGGCATCAGGTCCGGGACCTGGGCTACCCCGAGCCCAACGAGTGGCTGGCAGAACGCATCTCAGACGAGCCCAGGCTGGTCGGCTTCGCCTGCATCAACCCCACCAGTGCGGACGCCGTCGCTCGCCTGGAGGCCGCGCTGGGCATGGGCCTGGCCGGCTGCAAGCTGCACCCGGCCGCCGACAAGTATGACGTGCTCGACGATCGCGCCATGGACTTCTACGCCGCGGCCGAGGAGTTCGGCGTGCTGCTCGACATCCACGTCGGCCCGCACTGGTACCGCATCTCGCACTACCACCCGCTGAAGTTTGACGAGATCGCCTGGGCCTACCCGAACCTGGCGATGGTCCTCGAGCACCTCGGCGGGCTGCCGTTCTACCACGACGTGCTGGCGGTGCTGGGCAACAACCTGCCGCTCGGCCGGCCGGGGCACCTCTACGGGGGCATCACCAGCATCCTCAACCGCGACCTGCAGAAGCTGTGGTACCTGGGCATCGACCGCGTCGCCGAGGCCATCTTCATCCTGGGCGAGGACATGCCCATCTACGGGCTCGACTTCCCCTACAATCCCGTGGAGTTGGTGCAGGCCGAGTTGGCCGAACTCCGCACGCTGGAGCTGTCCGCGGAGGGCCTCGCCAAGCTCCTCGGCGGCAACCTCGAGCGGGCCATCAGCACGCACCCCGGCTCCGACGGCTCCTCCGCGCCGGGGCACTGAGGCCAGACGCCATGCAGGCCGGCGACATCAGCTACCACACCCTCGTGCCCCCCTTTCCCGAGGACTTCGTCGCGTGGTACCCCTACATCAGGCCCGGGGAGATCGCCGAGGACAGTCCGTGGCTGCGCTGGCTGAAGCGCGTGGTACACGAGGGCGTCCCCGACGTGCGCGACCGCATG
>JALGUI010000550.1:0-2581 GCA_029820915.1 Candidatus Zipacnadia bacterium
CGAAGCGCATGCCCGCGTCCTCGGGCTTGAGCGCCGCCAGCAGGGCCTGGGCGAAGTCCTGCGTGAACGCCGCGGCATCGGCGCCTTCGGGCAGGTGCATCATCATGGACGTGATCCAGGGCCCCGAGCCCTGGTCGCCCTGCCACATGCGCTGCAGCAAGTCCGGGCCGACGAACGCTCTTGGCGCGGCCCGGTAGCGGTCCCAGTACTCCTCGTCGCGGTCGGTGATGCGGGACAGGTCGATGGGGAAGGTCGGGTCCCAGTCGCCGATCTCAGTCGCGTCGGTGATGCCCTCGAACTCCGGGACCAGGCCCGGGTCGGCGCCGAGTCCGCGCATCGCGACCATCCCGCCCAGCGGCAGCACGGCCTCGCGCTCCTCGTAGCCCGACGGCGTGCTCACCCGCCAGCGAACGCGCAGGTCAACGCGGTCGCCGATGTCCACGCCCAGGTCCTCGAGGGCCCACTCGTTGAGCCAGACCCCCTGGTGGCCGGTCTCGGGTCTGCCCTCCAGGAGCGGCAGGCCCTTCTTCCCCCAGAGATCGGCGACCACGGCGTAGGCGATGGAGCGCGAGGGGTGGCCGACGACCTCGATGGCGTCGGCAAGGTAGACTGACACCGGCACCGATTCCAGCTCGAACTGCGTCGCCGCCTCATACGCCGCCTCCACCTGCGCGTCGGTCAGTGTCACGGCGTCGCTGAAGACGGAGACGCGGCTGCCGTGCGTGCGCAGGTAGAGGCCATAGTCCTCCAGTGTCATGGCCTGCCCGATGAGGCGTGGCTGGTGCCTCACCGGCGTCGGCCCGAAGACGTCCGTGCGATGCATCTCGCCGAGCGGCGGATAGCCGTTCGGGCCAGGGCGGGGCGCGACCACCAGCGCGTTGGCGCCGCTCTGCTCGCCAAGCTGCTCGGCCAGCCAAGCGCGGTCGAGGAAGACGTTGCGCGGCATCTGCGCCGAGGCGTCGAGCGTAAAGCCGCCGACGCCGTCGTCGGGCAGGACGCCCTCGACCGTCAGGCGCAAGGCGGTCAGCGTGTCCTCGCGATCGCGCCGGGCGAACAGGGCGTCCGCCAAGACCTCACCGGCTTGTGACACGGTCACCATCAGCGTGCCGCCCTCGGACACCCCCGCGTCGCCCGCAAGCGACTCGTTGATGATGGCCGAGCGCGGGGAGAGCGAGTGCAAGGACGCACCGGGGAAGAGACGCCAGAAGCCGTCATTGACGCCGATGACCGAAACATCGGCGACGACCGCATCGCTCGCCTGCGCGCGCGCCGAGCCGTCGAGCACCAGCAGCGGCTCGACCACGCCCCAGACGTGGGCCTCGTCGGCAAGTTGGGCGCGGAAGAAACGGGGCGAGGTGACGGCGTCGAAGATGACGCCGAGGCGGGCCAGCGCCGTGCGGCGGATGGAGCCCTTGATAGAATCCCCGATCACCAGCGAGCCAACGATGACTGAGGTGGCGACCGCGAGGCCGATGGCGACCACGAAGCCGGTGCGCCGGTAGTGGGCGAGGCCGCGCAGAACCAGGCGCGCGAAGCTCATGCGCCCTCCCCCTCCGCGGCCTCCTCCCAGGGCGCCAGCTTGCCCTCGCGCAGCAGGAGCATGCGGCCCAGCAGCCCCGCCTGCTCGACGTTGTGCGTGACCACCAGCACCGTGACCCCGTCGGCGGCCAGCTCGCGCAGCAGCCCGATGAGGCGCGCGCCGGTGTCGCGGTCGAGGTTGCCCGTGGGCTCGTCGCACAGCAGCAGCCGCGCGCCGTTGATGAGCGCGCGCGCGGCGGCGACGCGTTGACGCTCGCCCCCCGAGAGCTTGGCCGGGAAGGCATCGGCGCGCCCGGTGACGCCCACGCGCTCGAGCAACTCGCGCGCGTGCTGCTCGGCGCCGTCGGTGCCGCCCGCGGCCAGCGCCGGCAGCATCACGTTCTCAATGGCGGTGAGTTGGGGCAGCAGGTGGTGATCCTGGAAGACGAAGCCGACATCGCGCGCCCGGAAGTCGGCGAGTGCTGTGCCCTCAAGTGACGTGACCTCGGTCTCGCCCAGCCGCACCGTGCCCGAGGTGGGCCGGTCGAGCGAGCCGATGATGT
Organism: Candidatus Zipacnadia bacterium; assembly: GCA_029820915.1. GTDB lineage: Bacteria > Armatimonadota > Zipacnadia > Zipacnadales > UBA5352 > JALGVA01. Next base: position 2,082 of record JALGUI010000550.1, read on the forward strand.
TGAGCAGCGTGCTCTTGCCCGAGCCCGACGGTCCGAGGATGGCCACCGTCTCGCCCTGCTCCGCGGTGAGCGACAGCCCGTCCAGCACCCGGCTCGGGCCCGCGGGCGTCGCATACTGCATCACGATGTCCTCGACCACCAGCCTGCGCGCTGCCTCAGTCATCCTTCGCGACCCCCTCGGTATCGTCGCGCAGCACGATGGCGCCGGTCGGACAGGCCTCGGCGCACTCGCGCGCCGCGCGCGCGAGGCCCGCCGCCAGGCTCTCGCCGAACGGCACCGCGGTGCGCACGTCGAAGCCGCGCCTGATGAAGGTCAGGCCCAGCTCCTCGCGGTACTGCTCGGCGATCGCTACGCACAGCCCGCACGCGATGCACTTGCCTGACTCGTAGATGATGGCCGGATGCGTGCCATCGCGCTCGAAGCGTCGCCGCTCGCCGCCGAAGGCGCGCGGGTCGGCTCGGTACTCGTCACCGAAGCGGCGCAGCCGGCACTTCGCGAG
>JALGUI010000550.1:2591-3818 GCA_029820915.1 Candidatus Zipacnadia bacterium
CCGGACGGCTCGGTGCGCGGGCGGTCGCTGGCGTCGGCGGCCATCAGCGCGGCGGTCCGCTCGTCCAGCCGGCCCATGCTGACGTTGAAGGGCCGCTCGGCGGGAGCGATCTCCTCGCCGGCCAGGAACTGGGAGATGGCCTCCGCGGCCTGGTGTCCGCCGGCGAGCGCACGCACCGCCAGCTTCGACGGGCTCAGCGCCGAGCCCGCCACGAACACGCCCTCGACGGGGCTCTCGTGCGTGTTCCGGTCGGCCTCGAGCCCGCGGCGGCCGAAGGGCACGCCCAGCTCCGCCGCGATGTCCTCGTCGGCCTCGCCGACCGCCAGCAGCACGGCGTCGAACTCGCGCCGCAGCTCGTCGAGCGTCACGTCGCGCCCGACGCGCACGCCCGACCGCAGCCTGGGGCCGAGGTCGAGGATCGCGGCGGCCTCGGCCTCCAGCACCGCGCGCGGCAGGCGCTGCTCGTCGATCTCGCGCATCCCTCCGCCCGGACCGTCCCGATCGTCGAAGATGGCCACGGCGTGCCCGTCCGCCGCGAGCCGCCACGCCGCAGCCAGCCCCGCCGCCCCCGCGCCGATGATGGCCACGCGCTTGCGCGTGGGAGGAGCGGGCTCGGGCCGCCACGGCCGCCCGGAGGCCAGGTCCTCGTCGCCGACCCAGCGCTTGAGCAGCCTGATCGCGACCGCCTCGTCGTGGGACCCGCGGCGGCAGGCCTTCTCGCAGGGCGCGGGGCAGATGCGCCCGAGCACCGCCGGGAGCGCGATGCGCTCGCGGACCGTGCGGCTGGCCCCGGCCGCATCGCCCGCGACGATCTGCCGGATCATGCGCGGGACGTCCATGCCCGCCGGGCAGGCGAGCCGGCACGGCCCGAGGCAGTCGCCGAGGTGGTCGGACAGCAGCAGCTCGAGCGCCGTGCGCCGGGCCGCCCGCACTTCGTCGGTCTCGCTCTCGACGACCATGCCGTCGCGCACGAGCGTGGCGCACGAGGGCACGAAGCGCTCGGCGTCGTCCACACGCACCACGCAGACCAGGCACGAGGTCTGCGGCTCGAGCCCCGCGCGGTGGCACAGCGTCGGGATCTCGATGCCCGCCACGCGCGCGGCCTCGAGGATCGTCGCGCCCTCGGGGACGGTGACCGGTTGTCCGTCGATGGTGAGTGTGGGCATGATAGCCATGGTCGCGACGACAGCGGCCCTCCGGGCCGCGGACAGGCGGGGGCGCCCGTCC
>JALGUI010000551.1 GCA_029820915.1 Candidatus Zipacnadia bacterium
TGGCCCGCGCGCGGGGCGCCGGTGGTCGCCGACGGCACGGTCTACTTCGCGGCCGGCATCTGGCCCTTCATGGGCATCTTCATCTACGCCCTCGACGCCGAGACCGGCGAGGTGATCTGGGTCAACGACGGGCAGGGAGCCGAGTACACCGACCAGCCGCACGGTGGCGCCCTCGCCTTCGGCAGCGTCGCTCCGCAGGGCTACCTGGTGGTCAGCGGCGACCGGCTCATCGTCCCCAACGGCCGCTCGACGCCGGCGGTGTTCGACCGCGGCTCCGGCGAGATGCTGTACTTCCACATGGCCGAGAACAAGTACGCCGGCAACTTCGCCGCCTCGGCCACCGCGGACCTGTTCTTCAACAGCGGGTGCGTCTACTCGATCGAGACCGGCTCTCCTCCCGGCGGCCTCGGCGCCCACCCCGTGCACACCGGGGAGGCCATCTACACAGTCGAGGGCGGCGCGATCGTCGCCTATGATCCCGCGGACGCGCAGGTCGAGGAGTACGAGGACAGCCGGGGGAACGCGCGCAAGAGGCTCGCGGTCCGCACGCTCTGGCGCAGCGAGGAGGGCGCGGCCCGTATCCACGCGATGGCCGGGGACCTGCTGCTGTGCGCCAACGCCGGGAAGATCAGCGCCGTCAGGCTGCGTGACGGCGACCCGCACGCCGAGGAGGTCTGGCACGACGAGCTGCCCGACGAGCCGGCCTCGATGATCGTGGCCGACGGCAAGCTCTTCGTCTCGACGCTGGGCGGCCGTCTGCTCTGCTACGGCCCGGCCGAGGTCGAGGTGCGCCGGCATTCAGCCGAGCCACCGCCCGCCGGGCCGGACGACGTCTGGGTCGGCCGGGCGGCGGACATCCTCGAGCGGACCGGCGTCACCGAGGGCTACTGCCTCTGCCTGGGCGTGGGCACCGGGCGCCTCATGGAGGAGCTCGTCCGGCAGTCGCAGCTTCACGTCATCGGCGTTGACCCGGACGCCCGCAAGGTAGACAGGCTGCGCCGCCGCATGGACGCGCGCGGCATCTACGGCCCGCGCGCGGCTCTGATCGCTGCCGACCCGGCGGCGGTTGAGCTCCCGCCTTACCTGGCGGGCCTGGTGGTCTCCGAGGGCCTTGCCGCCGCCGGGCCGGTGGACGGAGAGGCCTTCGTAGCGAGGCTGTTCGAGCCGATCCGCCCGTACGGCGGGGTGGCCTGCCTCGGGATGTCCGCCCAGAACCATGCCCGGTTGGCCGCGTGGGTCGCCGCCGCGGGCCTCCCCAACGCCGAGGTCGAGCGCTCCGGTGACTGGACGCTGCTCCGGCGTCCCGGCGCGCTGCCCGGCGCGGGCGACTGGACCCACCAGTACGGGGACGCAGCCAACACCGTCGTCTCGAGGGACTCGCTGGTCCGGGCGCCGCTGGGCCTGCTGTGGTTCGGGGGCTCCTCGAACGTCAGCATCCTGCCCCGCCACGGGCACGGGCCGCCCGAGCAGGTCGTGGGCGGGCGGCTGTTCATCGAGGGCCCCAACAGCATCCGGGCACAGGACGTCTACACGGGCCGCGTGCTGTGGGAGCGCGAACTCCCCGGCTTCGGCAAGGTCTACGACAACACCGCTCACCAGCCCGGTGCAAACTCCCTGGGCAGCAACTACTCCTCCGCCCCCGACGGGCTCTACGTGGTCTACGACGGCCGCTGCCTGCGCCTGGATCCCGCCACCGGCGGAACCGTCTCGGAGTTCACGGTCCCGCCCGCTCGGGGCGAGGACCAGGGTTGGGGCTTCATCAGCGTCTACCGCGACCTGCTGATTGCGGGCGCCGCCCCGATCATCTTCGACGGCGAGGAGCCCATCGGCCTCAAGGACAACTGGGACGCCACCGCCAGCGCCCAGATCGTCGCCATGGACCGCGACTCCGGCGAGGTGCTGTGGAGCCACGACAGCCGGCTGGCCTTCCGCCACAACGCCATCTGCGTTGCCGACGAGAAGCTCTTCTGCATCGATCGGCTGCCCGACGCGATAGTGGCGAAGATGGCCCGGCGCGGCCAGGAGCCCGAGATCCCGGCGCGGCTCGCCGCCCTCGATGTGCGCACGGGGCAGGTGCTGTGGAGCACGACCGACGACGTGTTCGGCACCTGGCTATCGTGCAGCGCTGAGCACGGGCTGCTGCTCCAGGCCGGTCGGCCGTCCCGCGACATGCTCTCCGGCGAGCCCGGCGACCGGATGATCGCCTACCGCGTGGCCGACGGCACGGTCGCGTGGGACCGCGGGCACAAGTACAGCGGGCCGCCGTTGCTGCACGGCGACACCATCATCACGCAGGGGCAGGCGTTCGGCCTGCTCGACGGCGAGCCCAGGACGCGCCGCCACCCGCTGACCGGGGTCGAGGTGCCCTGGAGGTGGGAGCGCGCCTACGGCTGCAACACCGCCATCGCCAGCGAGTGCCTGCTCACCTTCCGCTCCGGAGCCGCGGGGTTCTACGACCTGCTCGGCGATGGCGGGACCGGCAACCTGGGCGGCTTCAAGTCCGGCTGCACCTCGAACCTGGTCGTGGCCGACGGCGTGCTCAACGCGCCCGACTACACCCGCACCTGCACCTGCA
>JALGUI010000552.1 GCA_029820915.1 Candidatus Zipacnadia bacterium
CTCGCTGCCCGACGCGGAGACGCTCAGCGCATCGCCGGTCGCCGGGCTGTCGGGCGTGACATCGACGGTCGGCGCCGTGGGCGGCGAGTTGCCGATGGTCACCTGATCGCTCGCTGCCGGTCCGTCGGCCTCGCCGTCGGTGGGCGTGACCTCGCAGCGCCACGTCTCTCCGTCAGCGGTCGCCGAGGCGGGCACCGTGGTCTCGTCATCATAGTCGCCCTGCTGCTCGCCATCGCGGAACCAGCGGTAGCGGTAGCTGACGGCATCGCCGTCGGGGTCCTGGCTGCCGGAGGCGGTCACGCTCAGGGCATCGCCGGTCGCCGGGCTGTCGGGCGTCACGTCAACGGTCGGCGCGGTCGGCGGCGAGTTGCCGATGGTAACCTCATCGCTGGCCGACGGCCCGTCCGCGGTGCCGTCGGTCGGCGTGACCGTGCAGCGCCAGGTCTGGCCCTTCGCGGTGGCCGAGGCGGGCACCGCGGTCTCGTCGTTGTAGTCGGCCTGCTGCTCACCATCGCGGAACCAGCGGTAGCGGTAGGTCACCGTATCGCCATCAGGGTCCTCGCTGCCGGTAGCGGAGACGCTCAGCGCATCGCCGGTGGCGGGGCTGTCGGGCGCTACATCGACGGTCGGTGCGGTGGGCGGTGAGTTGGAGATCGTGATGGTGTCCGTGACCGGGGTGCCCTCATCGGTGCCGTCCCACGGGGTGCACGTGACCCGGATCTCGTCGCCCTTTGCGAACTGCGTGTGAGAGAGCGAGCCCGTCGTGGCTCCGGAGATCACCTGCCAGTTCGGTGCGCCCGACGCCTTCCTCTCCCACTGCCAGTGATAGCCCTCGGGATCGCCGTCGGGGTCCTGCCACCCGCTGGGCGTCGCGGCGAGGTCGTCGGTCGTGCGCGCCGGGTCCGGGGTGATCGCGACCGACGCAACGCTGGGCGGGCTGTTCTCGGAGCCGCCGCCGCCATCCACTGAGGCCGTGCCGAGCCCCTCGTCGGGAATCGCGACGGGTGGGTCGGCGCTCGGGTAGGTGCTCCCTCCGTAGTCGATCTGGAAGCCCGTGATCTGGCCGGTGGAACCCGCCGTGGTGTCTCGCACCTCCAGGCCCCACGTCTGCGACGGTGAGGGCGGCAGGTAGGCCACATGGTCGGTCAGATCGATGGCGGCGTCGATGTCGGACACCGCCCCGCCCTGGCAGTTGAGGACGGTCTCGGAGTAGCCGTCGGTCTGGAAGCTCACGCGAAGCTGATTGCGCCTGGGGTGGTCCACGTGCAGCTCCGCAACGGCCTGTGCCTCGTACCCGGAGCGATCCGTCATCGTCCAGGCCTCCAGCGCGTACTCGCCCACGAAGTCGTAGGAGAGCCACGCGTAGCCGCTCTGCCCCCAGCTCGTCCCCCAGGAGTTGATGAACTTGAAGGCGCCGGCGTCACCCTTGGCGTTGTCGTAACCGACGATGCAGATCGCGTGGTAGCCCTTGAAAGATGCGCCGCCGCCGGGGCCGTCATAGACGTACTCGGGCCACGAGCCGATGCTGTAGAAGTCGCTGTAGACCGGGATGCCCATCACGAAGACGTCGCCGGACGACAGGTGGGCCTTCATGTCGTCGATGAAGTCGGCGGGGTCGCCCATGTAGGAATGGAACAGCAGCGCATAGTCGCTGCCGCGGTAGTTCATGCCCTCGCGCCAGGCCGTGACGCTGGGCCAGCTCGTGCGGTCGGAGGAGCTGTACGGCATGCTGGCCCAGGACGAGGCGCCGTGGCGCTTGAGCACCGAGAGGTTGGAGCTGAACGAGGTGCCGATGTTGGCGCCGCCGTTGATGAGGTTGTACAGGAACGCCGGACTGATGCGCTGGGCATCGGAGCCGAAGCTCCAGCCTCGCTCCTTGCCCTCCTGGAAGGCCTTGTAGTAGTACGCAGTGGCCCAGCTACAGCATGAGCCGGAGCTGCCTTGGCTGCGCGCCGGCGGTATCCCGGCGGAGTGATCGACGGCGGCGGGCAGCCCGTAGTCGCTGTAGACGGGTGACGAGTAGCGCTGGTGCAGCAGCGCCTCGTACGGGGGCGTGGGGCGCAGGCCGAGTCCGGCCATCTCCCCGGAGGGCAGGCGCGGCACTGCCTGCCCCCATGTACACACGGCGGTGGCGAGGATCAGCGCGAGGGTCAGTACGGCCGGCCTGGTGACGCGAGAGCCTGCGGTCATCTATGTCAGCTCCGTGGTTGGGGTGCACAGACGCGTGTCCCCGCGTCGCGGGCAATAGCCCTCACGCGCCTGCAGTTACCTCATGGGTCACTCTTTATTATGGCCTTTTGGGGGCGTCACGCAAACTTAACTCTGCAAAACCTCAAGATATGCTCGGCACAGCTCGGTGAACCAAGGTAGAAATCGGCCGGTCTACTGCCCGGCCAAGCAGCCTTGGCGATCCGCCCGGGCGCCTCGCCGGGCCTGTCACGAAGACCCATTCAGGAGGGATTCGCCGCCGGGCGGTGAAGAGCCACGGCGTCGGGGGCAGCCGCGCGCGACCGCGGCCGGCGGGCGGCGCCGCGAGCATCGCGCGGTACCCGTCGGCGTCGG
>JALGUI010000553.1 GCA_029820915.1 Candidatus Zipacnadia bacterium
CACCCACCTCGATGAGGTCGAGCGGTCCGAGCAGCTTACCCGCTACCGTGACAACCTCGACAACCTGGTGCTCACCGACTATCTGGAGTTTCGCTGGTACGTCGAGGGCGAGGAGCGTGGCCGCGCCCGCCTCGCGCATGTGGACGCGCGGGGCAAGCTCGTCGCCGAGACCGGTGGCGCGACGCGCGTCGAGGACTTGCTCACCGCCTTCCTCTCGGCGGCGCCCGAGCCCATCCGCAGCCCCGCCGAGCTGGCCCGGCGCATGGCCAGGCTCACCCGAATGATCCGCGATATCATCGTGCAGGCCTTCGACCGCGAGCAGCACACCGACACCCTTCACGGCCTGTTCGAGGCCTTCCGCCAGACCCTGCTGCCGCAGATCGAGCCCGGCGAGTTCGCCGACATGTACGCCCAGACCCTTGCCTACGGCCTCTTCGCCGCCCGCGTCAACCACCGCGGCCCGCGGCCCTTCGAGCGTATCGGCGCCGCCGCCGAGATCCCGAAGACCAACCCCTTCCTGCGCAAGCTCTTCCACACCATCACCGGCCCCGACCTCGACGATGAACCCTACGCGGGCTTCGTCGATGACCTCACCCGCCTGCTCGCCCACGCCGATATCGGCGCCATCCTCGCCGACTTCGGCGCGCAGACCCGCCGCGATGACCCCATCGTGCACTTCTACGAGACCTTCCTGGCCGCCTATGACCCGAAGCTGCGCGAGATGCGCGGCGTCTACTACACCCCCGAGCCCGTGGTCTCCTACATCGTCCGCTCGGTGGACTGGATCCTGCGCGAGCACTTCGGCCTCCCCGACGGCCTCGCCGACCGGTCCACCGTCACGTACGAGGTCGAGCAGCCCGACGGCACCTGCGAGCAGCGCACCTCGCCCAGGGTGCTCATCCTCGACCCCGCCTGTGGCACCGGCACCTTCCTCTACCACGTCATCGACCACATCCGGCAGCAGTTCGTGCAGTCCAACAACGCCGGCATGTGGCCCGGCTTCGTGCGCGAGCAGCTCCTGCCGCGCCTGTTCGGCTTCGAGCTGCTTATGGCGCCCTACGCGGTCGCGCACCTGAAGCTCGGCATGCAGCTTGCCGCCCTGGACATGACCGAGGCGCAGCGCGAACGCTGGGCCTACGACTTCGACTCCGACGAGCGCCTCGGCGTCTACCTCACCAACACCCTGGAGGAGGCCGAGAGCTTCGCCCAGATGCAGTTCGGCCTCATGCAGACCATCGCGGAGGAGGCCAACGCGGCCGCCGAGGTCAAGCGCGACCTCCCCATCATGGTCATCATCGGCAATCCGCCGTACTCCGGACACTCGGCGAACAAGGGCGAGTGGATTGACGGTCTGCTCAAGGGTAGGCTGCCGGACGGGACGAGGGTAGACAGCTACTACGAGGTGGACGGGGAGCCGCTGGGCGAGCGCAACCCGAAGTGGCTGCAGGATGACTACGTGAAGTTCATCCGGTGGGCGCAGTGGCGTATCGAGCAGACAGGTGCAGGCGTTCTCGCCTTCATCACCAACCACGGCTACCTCGACAACCCCACGTTCCGGGGCATGCGCGAGAGCCTGCTGAACGCGTTCACCGACATCTACATCCTGAACCTGCACGGGAGCACGCTGCGCCGCGAGACCGCACCCGGCGGATCGGCCGACGAGAACGTGTTCGACATTCGCCAAGGCGTGTCCGTGGGCGTCTTCGTGCTCGACCCGCGCGGTACGGATTCAGGCGGGATCCGCTACATTGACGTCTGGGGAACGCGCGACAGCAAGTACTCATTCCTCCGCGACCACGACCTGAGCAGCACCGAGTTCTCGCGATGCGAGCCACAGCCCCCCTACCGCCTGTTCGTCCCGCGCGATCGGAGCACCGCCGACGAGTACCTTGGTCTCCCATCCATCGAGGAGACCCTTCCGACCAGCTCCGTGGGGGTCGTGACCAGTCGCGACGGTCTCACCGTGCATGCGGACATCGCTGCGCTCTCAAGACGGGTATCCGAGCTGGTGTCCTCTGAAGTTAGCGATGAGGAGGTGCGGCATCGCTATCTCAGGACCGCGGACAAGATTGACCTGCCCGGTGTACGCGCTTGCCTGCGGCAGCGGCGCAGCCTCCCGGACGATGTCATCTCGTTCTGCTATCGGCCGTTTGACATCCGGCATCTGATCTACGTCGATTGCCTACTGGAGCGGTCGCGTCGCGACGTAATGCGCCACATGCTTGCCGGGCGCAACCTTGCGCTGGTCTGCAACCGCCAAGTCGCACTCGAGGAGATCAGACACGTTCTCGTCTCGCGCACGCCGGTTGACCTACACGTGCTCGAGACGGCGCACGCATCTGCGTACGCCCACCCCCTCTACCTGTACCCCGACCCGGAGAAGCTGGATGACCTTGCGGACTCGCCGTGGCCCCCGGGGCCGGACGGGCGGCGCCCGAACCTGAGCAGGGAGTTCGTGGACGAGTTCGCGGGCAAGGTGGGGCTGGAGTTCGTCTCCGATGGCCGCGGCGACCTGCAGGCGACTTTCGGGCCCGAGGACATCTTCGATTACATCTACGCG
>JALGUI010000554.1 GCA_029820915.1 Candidatus Zipacnadia bacterium
CGACGCAACGGCTGGGCTGCCCGACGCGAAGCGTCGGCTGGGAGCTGAGGCGCCGGCGCGCCTCACCCTCGGGCCGACCCCGCCTCTGGGCGGGATCGGACGCTCGGGCAGCCCGTCCGTACGGAAACGACGTACGGGGCAGATGCGGCGACCACGCCCAAGATGTGGGTAAAGGTAAGCCTGAACGGCACGGCGGACGGCAACGGCGAACAGCGTGCGGACGAAGGCGTCCGCACCACGGAACAACAGACGGCGGACGGCAAACAGCGCAGGCGGCGGCCTGGAGAAGGGCCGCCGCCGATGACTCCTGACGCGAGGTGCGGGCCTACAACTCCACGATGCCGCCGGTCTCCAGGCTCTCGTGGACGCCCGCGGCGATCTTGGTGGCCTCGAGCCCGTCGTAGCCGTCAGGGTAGTCGCCGAGGTCGGCGAGAGAGCCGCCGTCGAGCAGCACGTTGACGTTGCGGGCGAAGTCGGCGATGGACTCCATGCCGTAGCCCTCGAAGACCTCGCGGCCCTGCTTGTCGAAGCGCTGGCGCAGGAAGCTCATGTTGTGGGTCTGCATGCCGTCGTCGTAGTTGCAGGTGATGGTGCCGCGATCCTGGGAGTCGCACTCCATCATGCCCTCGGTGCCCACCAGGCGGATGCCCTGGTTGACGACGGCCTCGAAGGTGTCGGGCAGGATCCAGGAGGTTCCAGGAGGTATCGAACATCACCGACGCGCCGTTGTCGAACTCGACCTTGGCGGCGATCGAGTCCCAGGTGTCCACGCCCACGCTCTGGAGCTTGCCCTTGTAGCCGGTGGCCCACGCGCGGATGCCGTCAGCCTCCATGAGGAAGCGCGCGAGGTCGTAGAAGTGGATCCCCAGGAACCAGCCGGGCGAGCTGTTGACGGCCCAGCCGGGGAACCAGTCGCGGGGGACCTCGATGCGGTCCTCCAGTCGCGGGGGACCTCGATGCGGTCCTCCATGTGCGAGTAGCCGTACTCGATGTCGCCGAGGTCGCCGGCCTCGATCTTCTGCTTCATGGCGATGTGATACTCGTCGTACCGCTTGTGGAAGTCCACCTGGAGCAGGACGTCGTTCGCCGCGGCGGCGTCGATCATCTCCTGACAGCCCGCGACCGTGACGTCCAGCGGCTTCTCGCACAGGATGTGGACGCCCGCGTTGGCGACGTCGATCACGATCGCGCGGTGGTACGGGTCGGGCGTGACCACGGTGATGCCGTCGAGCTGCTCATTCGCCAGCATCTCCTTGTAGTCGGAGTACGGAGTGAACTCGAACTCCTGACCGCGCTCGGCCAACAGCTCCTCGTTGACGTCCGCGGCGGCGACGAGCTGCGCCTCGCCCGCGTATCCCATCTGGCGGAAGCAGCGCAGATGGTTGATGCCGAAGGTTCCGATGCCGATTACGCCGATGCGTGCCTGTGCCACGTCAGATTCCTCCCTGTCAGTGGTACGACAGTAGTCGAGCCGGGCGCGGGCCCGGCTGGGGCTCACGGTTGGCCTGCGGTCAGTGTGTTCGCCGCGCCGACGGGCATCCCTCCCCCGTCAGTTGCCCCCGCCCCAAGCGGCCTCGGCCCAGCGCTCGAGATCATCGTATCCGTGGCGCCAGGTGGTGTACATGGCGCCGACGACGGGCGCACCGAGACGCTGGGCATCCGCAAGCCACTGCTCGATCACGAAGTCGCGGCGGTCGTAGTAGCCGGCGAGGAGCTGCTCGTGACCGCGCGCGGCGAACCAGGGCAGGTTCTGCTCGCGCGGCCTGAAGTACCAGTTGGCGATGATCACGTCCTCGTCGAGCCCCTCCCAGGAGCCCGCCCAGTTGCCGTTGACCAGGTAGTAGTAGTCGCGCTCATCCGCGTTGTGGAACGGGTCGAACATGTCCGACCAGACGAAGATGCGGGCGTCGGGGCTGACCTCGCGGACGATCTGCGTGCAACGGCTCACGTTGTCGGCCAGGAGTTCCCCGGGCGTCATGCCACGGTCCCGGCAGGCCTGGCACCAGTTGGCGCAGCGAATCTCGTCATGGCTCATGAAGAACGCGGGCGGCTCGAACAACTCGTTCACACGCTGGACCTGGTCGCGCAGGATCTCGTAGACCTGCGGCTCGCTCAGGCAGCAGGTGATCTGGCCCCAATGGATGATGGGCGGGCTGTAGAAGCTTACGCGCAGGCGCTGGGCGTCGGCGATGCGCGACTCCTGAGTGAGGTGGATGACCGGCGGCTCGTGGTAGACCTCGTAGCTGCCCGGCCAGGGGATGGTGCCCATGCGCTCATCGACGACCGTCTCGAAGTCGCGGCCTTCCTCGTACTCGGTGCCATCCTCGCCGCGGACGAGGAGCGGGCAGCCGTCGCGGCGCAGGACGTTCAGCAAGCCGACCTCCTCGACCGTCACGTCATCCCACCACAGGCGGCCGCCCCTGCCTCCCCAGACGCCGATGTAGAGGCGCACCTGGTCGTAGCCCAGGCTGTTGAAGACGACATGGTGGCAGGTCCAGTCCTGAGTGCGCTTCACGCTGAGGTCGTTGTAGCTGAGCGTGCGGCCGTCCGGCGCCAGCGCGAACATGCGCACGCCGCCGGGAGTCTCGAAGTCCTCAGAGCGGACCCACGCCTGCATGTGATAGAGGCGGAAGGGCGATACGTCGATGAGCTTGCTCAGGCGACCATGGCCGTGCTCGGGGCTGGCGGCGCCCACACCCTCCATGCGGCAGGACACCGAGCCGCCATGGACGACGAGGGTGTCGGCGAAGATGCTCTCCCCCGCGTTGTCCTGCCAGTCCCAGCCAGCGAACTTGTGTCCCTGAGCGCGCTCGAAGTCGCCATTAGGCAGCTCGACCGGCGGGTCGGCGACCACGTCCGCGACGCCATCCTCGACCACGAAGAGCGCATCACGCACCGGGATACCCTCGGCCAAGTTCGGGTTGTGGTAGAGGAGGCTGCTGGAGTAGCCAATGGGCATGACGGTCGGGATGATCTCGATGCCCGACTCGTCGGCGGTGGCCTTGAAGGCGGCCACGTTGTCGAAGTAACGCTCAGGCATCGCGTGCAGGAAGCCGAACTTGGAGTCGGCGAGCAGCACGCCGTTGTACCCCGCGGCCGCGGCGCGCTGCAGCAGCGCCTGGTTCGGCGGCAGGTTGTCGGCCACGAGGAAGTTGGTGCTCAGGTAGAACCAGCGGTGGCGGAGGGCATCGTCCTGGGCCGGCAGGCAGCCACCACACACCAACGCGACGAGCCACGTCGTCACGAGCAGGCGTACCGTGGTCTTCACGCCCGCGCCTCCTCGGGTGCGTCTCCCGTGTTACACGGGCAGAGGTTGTTACCCTACAGAAGACCCCGGGCAGGCGCCGCCCACCCGGGGTCTGATGACACCGATGGTTGGGTGCCGCCGCCTACTCTCCGTTGCACCAGTT
>JALGUI010000030.1 GCA_029820915.1 Candidatus Zipacnadia bacterium
CGGATACGTAGTCGAGGCGAGAGCGCTCCTCCGCGCGTAGCGCGTTGAGCGCATTGTTCCGCGCGATTCCGTAGAGCCACGGCTTGAGCCGCTCGGGGTCTTCGAGCCGGCGCAGTCCGCGATACGCAGCCACCCACGTCTCCTGTGCCACGTCATCGGCGGCCGCGCGGTCGCGCACGATGCGGCGGACATAGTGCAGCAGCCGACTGTGATAGCGCTCGGCCAGGCGCATGAAGGCCTCATCATCGCCAAGCTGCGCGCGGACGACGTCCAGTTGCTCGCGTATCTGCGCAGCAGCCGACTGTGATAGCGCTCGGCCAGGCGCATGAAGGCCTCATCATCGCCAAGCTGCGCGCGGACGACGTCCAGTTGCTCGCGTATCTGCTCAAGACGCGGCATCTTTCCCCTCCCATCGTATATGTAACCGCAGAGCACTCCAGAGTTCAACAGGCGGGAGCGCGTTCCAGGGCCGGCGGCGGCGCCGTCGCCTTCGCCGCCACCGTACGCTATAATGCGCCCGGGATGGTCGAGGCGGCGACGAGGCGGTGGTCGGTCAGGGCGCTGGCGGTCGCGGCGGTCGCGCTCGCCTGTGTGCCGGTCGCCATGGCCGGCGTCGAGACCGACGTCGAGGAAGGGATTGGCCGCTTCCTCGCCGAGGCCTTCATCGCCCAGCGCGGGCGCCTCAGCCAGCCGCCCATCGACGGGTGGATCACCGGCATGGGCGCCGAGCTCGTCGCCTGCTGTCCGCGCCGCGACCTCGACTACCACTTCATCGTCCTCGACAGTCCTGAGGCGAACGGCTTCGCCCTCCCCGGCGGCTGGGTCTTCGTCACCGCGGGGCTGCTGGAGACCGTGCGCAGCGACGACGAGGTGGCCGCGGTGATGGCCCACGAGCTGGGGCACCTCGTGGACCGCGACTTCCAGCGCATAATCGCCCGCACGCTGCTCTGGCTGGGGGTGGCCGAGCTGGTCCGCGACAGCGGGCGCGACGACCTCGTGCCCCTGGTGCAGGGCGTGCAGCTCGTCAACACCCTCCGCCACAGCCGCCGGCGGGAGGCCCAGGCGGACGATGTCGGCTGCGGCATCGCGTGGGACGCGGGCTACGATCCCACGGCGCTCGTCGAGTTCCTCGGCAGCGCGCCCGCGTGGTCCTACCTCGAGACCGTCTTCGCCACCCACCCGCATCCCGACCGCCGCGGCGGATGGATCCGCGAGCGCATCGCCACACTGCGCGCCGACGACCCCGCGGGCGCCCTGGCTCTCGCCCGGTCGCTGGTGCGGCGGGGCCGCTGCGGCGCCGCCCGCCGCCTCCTCGACGAAACGCTGCCCGGCGACGACGCCGGGCGCCGGGCGCTGCTCGAGCGCATTGCCCATCTGACCGCGACCGCCCCGACCGATGCCGCCGACCGCCTGGGCCTGCCCGACGACGCCCTGGCCGACCTGACCTCGGCGCGCTCGTGCCTCGACGGGGCCGCCTCCGGCGGCGAGGCCACTCGCGCCGAGGCCTGGCGGCGACTGCGCCGCATGTGGGAGGACGCCGAGATCGAGCGCGCGCTCGTGGTCGCCCAGGCCTACGATCCCGAGCTGACCGACGTCGGCTACCTGGGGCTGCTGGCCCAGACGGTGGACCTGATGCACCGTGCGGTGCGCGGCGGCAACCTCGTCGCCCGCACGCTGTCGATGCGCTCGTCCACCGCGAATGGCCTGCGCACCCTCGCCGGTGACCTGTCCACCGCCGGCACCGCGCCCGACGGGCTGCCGGTTCTCGAGCTCACCGCGCAGCGGGCCGCGGCCCTCGCCGCCGAGGTCGCGGAGAGCGCCGACCAGGACATCGCGGGCCTGGCGCGGCTGGCGGGCGACTACTGCGAGGCCGCGCGGCTCGTCGCGCCCCTGCTGCTCCAGCTCGCCAGCGCCGGCGAAGGCGACCCGATGGGCAGGCTCGTGTTCAGCCGCTTCATGATCATCCAGGCGCAGGTGACCGGGCTGTCATCGCGCATTGCCCGGCTCGACGCCGACGCCGAACCCCTGGCCGCGTGCGCCTGGCGCGCCGCCATCGACCTGCACGTGCTGCGGCTCAACCTCACCGGAGCTGCCGCCCGCAGCCACGTTCGGCCCGCGCTCGTGCGGGTCATCGCGCGGCGCCTCCGCACCTCCCCGGGGCGGCTCAAGGCCGAGTGGCGCGCGCGCGGCGGGCTGGGGGACGCCGCCCTGGTTCGGCTCGAGGAGAGTCTGGAGGCCGATGGCCGCGAGTTCGGCTCGCGCCTGCGCGCGGCACAGATAATCATCCGATTAAGTTTCTGTGACGCGCAGGAGCAGGTCGCCGTCGGGCCGAAGGAGAACTCCACGCGCGAGGGGGAGGATACGGTTGCGCTACGCGGTACTGTCGGACATCCACAGTAACCTCGTTGCCCTGGAGGCCGTGCTCGGCGACCTGGCCGATGCGGGCGTGGATCGCTACGTGTGCCTGGGCGACATCGTCGGCTACGGCGCGAGGCCCAACCAGTGCTGCGACATGATCCGCGATCTGGACGCCATCAGCATTCGCGGCAACCATGACGAGGCGGCCACCGACACCACCAAGGCGGAGTGGTTCACCGCGCCGGCGCGCGCCTGCATCCTGTGGACCGCCGAACGGCTCAGGGACGACAACCTCGAGTACCTTCGCTCGCTCCCGCCGCAGCGCATCGTGGCCGACGCAATCACCATCTGCCACGGCTCCATCCCCGATCCGGACCACTACACCGTTACCCCGCTCGACGCCCTGCTGAGCCTGAACGCGATGACCACGAGCATCGCGTTCTTCGGGCACACCCACTACTCTGAGTGGTTCATCAGCGCCGACCAGGGGAAGCTGCCGGCGGAGTACCCGATTCCCGCCGGCGGCACTCTGCGCATCGACAACGACCACCTGTACCTCGTGAACCCCGGCGCCGTCGGCCAGCCTCGCGACGGCAACGAGATGGCGAGCTACGCGATCTACGATGACGAGCGGGGCGAGGTCACCATCCACCGGGTGGCGTACGACATCGCGATAGCCGCGCAGCAGATGAAGGATGCCGGGCTGCCCGAGGCCATGTACGCCCGGCTGTGGCTGGGCGTGTAAGCGCGACGAGTAACCGCGCCCTCGCGCGGGTATACCTGTACGGGCGTCTGCCCGCGCCAGTGGATGACGTCACGAGGTGAGTGTCATGCCGCTTGAGGACAAGCAGTCGCGACTGCGCGTCATGCGCGAGATCGCCAAGTACGACATGGAGACCACGATGCTCGACGTGAAGGTGATCAACCAGGTGGCGTACCTGGGCGGTCGCGTCAGTCGCATTCGCCGCATCGGCGCCCCGGAGAACCTCAGGAAGATCCTGGAGGAGATCGAGGATACTCTTCGCGCCATGAAGGGCATCAACGACGTCGTCATGGAGGTCCGGATCGACTGAGGTCCACGACGATCGTGCGCGCGTTGCGGTAGTACGCGAGCCCCGGCCGCCCGCGCCGGGGCTTGGTCACGTTCTTGGCGAGGGTGCAGTCCACCTCGACCTTGCCGTCACGCCGCCGACTGCTCAGCGCCGCGGCCAGCCGCGCCGCCTCCTCGATGCTCGACTCCGGCACGTCGTCCGGCCGTGAGTTGGTCCTGATGACCACGTGCGGACCGGCCGCGTCCTTGACGTGGAACCACAGATCGTCACCGTGCGCCGCCCGCAATACCTCATCGTTCTCCGTCCCGCTCTTGCCGTACAGGACCGGGCAGCCGTCTGAGGTCTGCGTGGTGCGCGGTCCGCGCCGCGGCGGCCGCCGCCTGTCGGGGCGGCGCGCGGCCAGGTAGTCCTCCCGCACCAGCTCATCCTCGATCCCCGCCAGGTCCTCCAGGTCGTCGGTGGTCTCGAGCTGCGTGCGCGCCTGCCGCAGGTACTCCAGCTCGTGCCGGGCCGCCGCCAGCAGCCGAGGCGCCAGCTCGGTCAGCCGCGCGGCCTTCTTGTAGCGCCGGAAGTACGCCTGCGCGTTCGCCAGCGCCGACGCGTCCGGGTCCAGCGGAATCGCCAGCTCGCCCTCGCCCGTGAAGCGCGGCAGCGTCACCTCGTCCGCGCCCTCGGGCACCTGGTACAGCCAGGCCATGAGCAGCTCGCCGCGCTCGCGGTTCAGCTCCGCCTCCTCGGCCCGCCGCACCGCCTCCTGTCGCTTCCGCAGCACCCGCTCGGCCTTCTTCTCGCCCTCGCGCACCGCCGCCAGCAGTCGGTCGCGAGCCTGCCGGACGGCGCGGTCTCCGGCCGCGCGCGCCTGGAGCTGCTCGATGGCGGCGCTCAGCGACGCCACGGGCTCGCGCCCGCGGTCGGCCAGGTGCAGCGCCTCCACCGGCCAGGCCAACTCGGGGTGCTCGCCGGCCTCATCGAGATACACCCAGGCCTTGCCCGGCCGCAGCGCCTCCTCGGGGATCGCGCGCAGGGCCGTCGCCACGCACTCGGGCCAGCCGTCCGGCAACTCCTGCAGCGTCGCATCCGCATCCACGCCCGCCCGCGCGCACACCTCGGCGACGAACGGGTCGCTGCCCCCGTGGTAACGGCCGCGCAGCCATCGGCCCAGCGCCTGGTCGGCGGCCGCGGCCGCGCTCTCGGCCATCTCCTCGGGCTCCGCCTGCCACGGCGGCACGCGCCCGAAGTCCGGCGGCGGCACGTAGGCCAGTCCGGGCAGCGTCTCGCGGTAGCGGTTCACGCGCTCGGTCACGTGCCGCCCGGGCTCGACGATGCGCTCGTCCTCAGCCACGAGCACCAGGTTGCTGTGCCGGCCCATCAGCTCGGCGATGAGTGTGCGTCGCGACCGCGGCCCGAGCTGCTCGCAGTTCGACAGCCTGAGGTGCACCACGCGGTCGAAGTCGATCTGCTCGATCGCGTCGATGCGCGCGCCCCGAAGCTGCCGGCGCAGCACGCTGCCGAAGCGCTGCTCGCGCAGGCCCGGCTCGGGCAGCTCGCTCGCCAGGTGCAGGCGACCGTACTCCGCCGACCAGTCGATCAGCAGGCACCGCCAGGGCCCGGAGCGGCCCAGCTCCAGCGCCACCAGGTCGTGGCGCGGCTGCACCACGCGGCGCACGCGCACGCCGACGGCGTACTCCGCCGCCTCCGCCACCAGCCCCGCCAAGCATGTGCTGTCAACCGTCATCCCGTTCGCTCCGAGGCAACGACAGTGGCCCTCGCGGGCCACCCCCGGCGAGGGCGCCGGGGGCACAACGACAACGACCAACTATCAGCGACGAGCAATGACGGTCGTTGCCGTCGGAGGGGCCGCACGAGGGGCGGTCCGAAGGACCGCGACGAGGTCGGCCCAACTCGGTCGTTCCGTTGCTCGATGACTGATGGCACGATAACTACCGTGTCGGGCCGACCTCGTTGCGGCTGCTCCGCAGCCGCCCCTCGTGCGGCCCCTCCGTGAGGATGTGTGCATCCTCCAGGATGGTGTGCATCCTCACGGCACGGCAACCGGTAGCTGCCAACCGGCAGCTAGGCCTCCGCATCTACCCGCATGAGCTTTGCCGTGCCGGTCGCGACCACGGCGTCGTCGGCGTCGGTGATCTCGCCCTCCGCCTCATACATCGGCGGGCGGGAGTGCGTGAGCCTCGCCCGCACGTGCAGCCGCGTTCCGATGCGCGCGGGACGGCGGAAGCGCACCTTCAGCTCCGCCGTCGCCACCGGCTCGCCGTTGCGGCCGACCGCCCTGTTCATCAACTCGTCCAGCAGGGTCGCCAGGATCCCGCCGTGGGTGATCCCGGCCCACCCCTGGTGGTAGCGCTCGGGCGTGAAGTCGGTGACGTACCAGTCGCCGTCCCAGCGGAACTTCAGGTGCAGTCCGCGCGGGTTGTCCTCCCCGCACGCCACGCACCAGTTGTCGTCGGTCCAGACCTCGTCGGCCATCGTTGCTCAGCGCCTCCGTGTCAGGTCTGCTGCAGCCAGCGCTCCGCCTCCAGCAGGCACTCGTCGAAGCTCCCGATCTGGGACCGCCCCTGCGGAATGGAGGCCAGGAACCGCCTGCCGTAGCCGCGGGTCAGCAGCCGGTTGTCCAGCACGAACACGACGCCCTGGTCGGCCGTCGAGCGGAGCAGGCGGCCGAGTCCCTGCTTGAAGCCCAGGATCGCCTCCGGGATGTAGTAGTCGCTCCCGCCGTCCATCCCGCGACTGTCGGCCAGCTCGCAGCGCGCGCGCACGATCGGGTCGGTGGGCACCGCGAAGGGGAGCTTGACGATGACCACGCAGCGCAGCGCCTGGCCGGGCACGTCCACGCCCTCCCAGAAGCTCTTGAGGCCGTACAGCACCGCGCTGTCGCGCTCCCGAAGCTGCTCCAGTAGCCACGAGCGCGGGCCGGACAGGTGCTGGCACAGTGGCGACAGGCCCATGTCCGCCAGCCGATCGCGGGTGGCGTCGAAGACCCGCTCCATCTCGTTGCGCGCGGTGAACAGCACGAGCAGGCCCCCGCCCGCCACCCGCGCGATGTCCAGCAGCGCATCGATCAGGGCCTCGCTGCGGCCCTCCTCGCCGCGCGTCGGGATGTCGTGCGGCACGCACAGCAGGAGCTGGTCGGGGTACGAGAAGGGCGATGGCACTATCTGCTCCCGCACCTCAAGCTCGTCGTCGTCGAGCCCGAGCCGCCGGCGCATGTAGTCGAAGGCGCCGTCCACCGTCAGCGTAGCGGAGGTCATCACCACCGCGCTGCGCCTGTCGTAGACCGCCCTTCGCAGCGCGGGGCCGACGTCGATGGGCGCGGCGCACAGCCGCCACAGCTCCCCCCAACTGCGCCGCGTCGTCTCCGCCCACGACACGTACCCGGCCCCCGGCTCGTCGCCGGTGATCGTCGCGAGCGCCTGCGCCAACTCCGCCGCCGCCACCCGCGCGCCCGACGCCTCCATCGCCAGGTCGGCCTCCGGCGAGCCGCGCTCCGCGCCCTCGGCCAGCACCTCGCTCAGCTCGCCCAGCGCGTCCTCGGCGACGGCGAGGATGTCGCGCAGGTGCTCGACCGCCTCGCCCACCGCCTGCCACTGCGGCGCCGCGTAGACGTTGCCGTCCAGCCGCAGCCGCGCACGCCCGGCCCGCGCCTCCGGGTCCAGCGCCACGCACAGGCCGATGACCGCCGCGCCCAACTCCTCGCCGGCCGAGTCAAGGGCATCGACCGTCGCCAGCAGACGCAGACGTGGCTCGCGCACCTCCTCGGCCCTGCGTGGCGCGGGCCCGGACAGGTAGCGGCTGAGGCCGTCGAGCAGCCCGCGCCGACGCGCATCCCCGCCGAGGGTGCGTCGCATGTCGCTGAGGGTGAAGTTGGAGACCTCGTGCCCGAGCTGATCGGTCGCGATCGCCTCGAGGTTGTGCGCCTCGTCGAAGATGATCCGGCTCGACTTGGGCAGGACGTCGGACTGCGCGTCGGCCAGCGTCAGGGCGTGGTTGGACACGACGATGTCGGCGTTGCGCGCGATGGCCCGCGCCACGCGCATCGGGCACTGCTTTGCGTGCCGGCAACCCGGTCCGAGGCAGGCCGCACGCTCGGAGCGGGTGCGGTCGATCAGGCGCCGCAGGCCGCGGAACAGCGACAGCGCCTCGGACGGAATCATGTCCAGGTCGCAGCTCTCACTCTCGGCCAGCCACGACACCAGGTACGCCGCCGCCTGCCGATCATCGGGCATCAACGAGCCCTGCGCGTCCCGGATAGCCGTGGTGAAGCGCCGCACGCACACGTAGTTGCCACGGCCCTTGAGGAGGGCTGACTCGAACTCCACGTCCATGCTCCGCCGCAACAGCGGCAGGTCCTTGTCGATGAGCTGTTCCTGCAGGTTCTTGGTGTTCGTGGAGATCACGACCGGCTCGGCGTTGGCGCGCGCCCACAGGATCGCGGGCGCCAAGTAGGCCAGCGACTTGCCGACCCCCGTCCCGGCCTCGACCATGAGCACGCCGCCGCCGTCGAGCGCCTCGCCGACGCCGCGGGCCATCTCGATCTGCCCGGCCCGGTGCTCATAGCGGTCGAGGATGCGGGCCGCCGGCCCGTCGGCGTCGAGGATGCGCATCGCCGCACTCGCGGGCGGCTCGTCGAGCTCGATGCGCTCGCGCTTGCGTGGCGACGGCGTCCTGGGGCGCCCCGCCATCAGCACCTCGAGCGCCGCGGCGTCCAGCGGCGGCACCTCGACCTCATCCCAGGGCAGCCAGTCGAACTCCGGGTCGGCCGCGATCAGCTCCCGGACCAGCGCCAGCGCCGCGGGCCGCAGGCCGCCCAGGCGCTCGGCCAACAGCCCCGCCACGCGCCGGCACAGCTCGGCGCCCATGGCCGGGTCCTCGACCGCGCCGTGCGCCTCCTCCTCCGTGGCCACGTCCAGCGCGCGCGCCACGCCCGACAGCGTGTAGTCGCGCAGCGTGGGCAACACCATCAGCGCCGCGGCCAGCACGTCGCGGATGCCCTCGCGCGCCTGGGCCGCGGCATCGGCGATGTCGGGCCGGGCCAGCAGCGCCGAGGGCCTGCGCGCGTCCCACGCCAGCACGCGCTCGCCCCCGAGCGCGTCGGCCAGCTCGAGGAGGCGGTCATCGATCTCGCCGGGCCGCGCCGTGCCGCGCCACCCGACCGCGCACTCGCACGCGCCCGTGACCTGGATGCGCGTCCCCGCGCCGTCCGAGCACAGGTGCAGGAAGGCCGACTGTCGGGGCACCGCCATCATCTCGTGTCAGCTCGATCGCGTCCGTCGTGCGTTGCGCCAAAGGAAGCGGCAGCCCATGGTCGGGCTGCCGCGTGAAGAACCTTGCAGTGGCTCGGCCCCGGTCAGGCCTTGGCGACCTCGACCGCGTCGAGGCCGGCCGACGCCCGGTCGTCTCTGATGGCCTCCTCGATCACCGAGACGGCCGCCAGCAGCAGGTCCTCTTCCCAGGCGTCGTGCTTGAGGCCCGAGAGCCCGTCGCACTTCGCCGCCACGGCGCCAGTGGTCGCGCGGATGTACTTGGCCTTGACGATGGTCATGTGCTCCCGCGCCCCGTGGCTGTTGTAGCTCTCCTTGTTGAGCGTGCCCACGATCATCAGGCGCGTCCCCGTCGTCACGTTCGCCATGACCCACTCGCCCAACTCCTGCCAGGCATCGACGAGGAACAGGTCAGACACGGGCTCTCCATTCGCCCGCAGGAACGGCCGGTCCACCTCAAAGCTGAACTCCGCCTTGACCTGGCCGGAGGACTTCTGTCGTAGCGCCGGCTCGCGGGTGGAGAATCCCGTGAGCGCCACGAAGTTGAGATCGGCCACAACACCGCACCTCCCACACTCACGACGAAGCCCGGCATAAAGGGGGGGGTGTGCTCGCCGCCGAGCCCGCCGCATTCGAACCCATACGTCTCTGCACAACTCGCGCAGCCGTGGCTGCGCCCCACCGGCGGCTAGTATAGCACCGCCGCCCGTCATGTCAAGCATGAGCGGCTCGACGCGGAGCATCCAGCACGGTGGGCCGGGGT
The DNA here is from genome assembly GCA_029820915.1 of Candidatus Zipacnadia bacterium. Classification (GTDB taxonomy): domain Bacteria; phylum Armatimonadota; class Zipacnadia; order Zipacnadales; family UBA5352; genus JALGVA01. Next base: position 9,450 of record JALGUI010000030.1, read on the forward strand.
GGAACCTGCGAGGTCCGTCGCCAAGCTCCGGACCTCGCACTCCTCGCTTCGCTCGGAGCGGCCCCTCCATGGGACTTGGGCGGTAACTCAGCCGCGGTCGGGCCCCCCAGGGGACTTCGGCGCTTGTCCAGCCGCGGTCGGGGCTTGCACAGGCGACGAACGACGAGACAGGGCATATGCGCTCCGGCACGCACACGAATCTGGATGCTGCCGCCCGGCCGGCTTGCGGCCCGGTGTGCTACTCGCCAACCAGCTCGCGATAGATGCCCTCCGCCGTCTCCGCCATCCGGTCCACCGTGAACATGCGCCGCGCCCGGTCGCGCCCCAGCTCGCCCATGTGTTCGGCCCGCTCGGGGTCGTCGAGGATTGCCGCGATCGCGTTCGCCAGGCCCATGGCGTCGCCCACCGGCGCGAGCAGCCCCGTCTCTCCGTCCACCAGTACCTCGCGGATTCCCGGCGCGTCGCTGCCCACCACCGGCCTGCCCAGGAACGCCGCCTCGATCAGCGCGACGCCCAGGCCCTCCTTGGCGACCGAGGGCAGGACCACCACGTCCATCGCCTGCATGACCGCCGGCGCGTCGTCGCGGTAGCCCAGCAGCCGCACCGCGTCCGCGACCCCGAGCTCCCGCGCCTGCTCCGTGAGGGCCTCGCAGTCTTCTCCCTCGCCCACCAGCAGGCACACCAGGTCCGGCCACCGCTCGCGCAGGATGGCGGTCGCCGCCACGAGGTGGCGCTGGCCCTTCTTCGGCGAGAGGTGCGCGACCGCGCCGATGACCGGTGCGTCGGGCCACAGATCGAGCGCGTCGCGCATCGCGTCCCGGCCGGGCAGGCCCTCGAACCGCTCCGGGTATACGCCGTTGTAGAGCACGCGGATCATCGACTCGGGCACGCCCTGCTCGGCGAGGTGGTCGCGCACGCCGTCCGAGCAGGTGGCGATGAGGTCCGCGAGCATGAAGCAGGTCTTGGCGTTGAGCGCGTGCACCGAGGCCAGCGTGGGGATGCCCGCGAGGCGCCCCGCCACCGAGCCCCAGAGTCCGGCGGTGGACAGGTGAGTGTGGATGAGGTCCGCCCCGACGCGCCGCGCCGCGAGGGCCAGCACGAGGGGCGCGACGAGGTTCGCCTTGCCCGCGATCGGCAGCACGCGCGCCTCGATGTCGCGCTCGGCGAGGGCTGCGAGCAGCAGGTCATTGCGCTTGCAGGCGAAGACCACGCGATGGCCGCGGCGCTGCAGGCCGTCGGCCAGGTACACCGCCATGCGCTCGGCGCCCGAGTAGCGCGCCGGCGTGATGACCGTCAGCACCGTCAGCGGCCTGCCGCCGTCCGCGGCCGTCGCCACCTCGCGCGTCCTCCCAGCTACGCCTGCGAGCGCAGGAACTGCACGGTGCGCCGCAGGTCCTCGCCCAGCTCGCCGCGGGGCCGGCACTCCAGCGCCATGTAGCCGTCCCAGCCGATGCGTTCGAGCACCGCGAAGGGCGCGGCGAAGTCGGTGTGCCCGTGGCCGGGGGTGAAGCGGTTGCTGTCGGCCAGGTGGATGTGCCGCACGTAGTCGGCCGCGTACCGCTCGAGCGCGCCGGCGATGGTGTCCTCCTCGATGCTCATGTGGAAGAAGTCGGCCATGATCTTGGAGCCGTCGCGGCCCACCCGGTCGCACAGCTCGGCACCGTTCTCGAGGCGGTTGAACCACCACTGCTCGTAGCGGTTGAGCGGCTCCCACAGCACGCACACGCCCTCGCTCTCCGCGTGCTCGGCGAGCTCGGTCGTCAGCGCCACCAGCAGCTCCATCTCCAGCGCCTCCTGCCCGTGCAGAGGCGACAGGTCCGGCAGTCGGGTGAACTGGTCGGGGTTCATCTTGACCGCGATCAGCGGGGCGTAGATCGCGCCGGTGGCGCCGAGCCGCCCGGCGGCGGTCAGGAAGTTCTTCAGGTCCCCCACGGCCAGGTCGCGCCGGTCGCGCTCGGCGGCCATCAGCGCCCCGCGGCCGCCGCTGCAGATCGTGCTCACCGCGCAGCCGGTGTTGCGCGCCGCGGCCGCGATCTCGTCCACTACCTCCAGGATGTCCGGCCGCCCGGTCAGCTCGATGGCGTTCAGGCCCGCGGCCACGAGGTACTGCATCCTCTCCTCGTAGGTGTCTCCGCGGGCGAAGTTCTCGCGCGCCGACAGCTTCAGCTCCATGACTCATCTCCTCTTCGCGTTGCACTCTCGCGACACAGCTTCGCGCGGGCGCGTCTGTCAAGTCTCACCGTGCGACGGGCGCCTCGCCCCTCGAGTCGTTCGCAACGACGCACGGGCGGGGCGCCCGTGCCACGGAACGACGCCGCCGAGTCACCGCCGCCGCCGCAGGACGCGCGGCAGGTCGGCCCGGAAGGCCCGCAGCGCCCGCCCGCGGTGGCTCACCGCGTTCTTGCGGTCGGGCGTCATCTGCGCGAAGGTCACTCCGTCCGGAGGGTAGCGGAACACCGGGTCGTAGCCGAAGCCGCCGTCGCCGCGCGGCTCGCGCGTGATGACGCCCTCGACACGCCCCTCCCAGCGCCCGACCTCGCCCTCCGGCGCGCACAGCGACAGCGCGCACACGAACCGCGCCCCGCGCTGGCCGTCCGGCACGTCCGCCATCTCGGCCAGGAGCTTGGCGACGAGCTGCTCCCCACTCGCGCCCGCGCCGGCGTAGCGCGCCGAGCGCACGCCGGGGTCGCCGCCCAGCGCGTCCACCATCAGCCCCGAGTCGTCGGCCAGCGCCGGCTCGCCCGTTGCCCGCGCCACGGCCAGCGCCTTCTCGCGGGCGTTATCGGCGAAGGTCTCCCCCGTCTCGGTCAGCTCGGGCGGATCGCTCAGGTCGCCGAGGTGCAGGACCTCGACCGCCACGTCCGCCAGCAGCTCGCGGATCTCGCGGACCTTGTGCGGGTTCTCGGTCGCTAGAATCAACCGCCGGCCCGCCACACACATCGCCTCTCAGCAGTAGGGCCGCCGTGACCGTTCTCCGTTGTCGCGTGCCGTTGCCGCTTGCCGGTAGCTGGTAGTGCCTGCTTGCAGAGGTTCGCGCACTGCAATGCGGACCTCCCCCGCCCTCGCTTCGCTCGGCCACCCCCTCCGTTCCGGAGGGGGCCTGCGACCGTTCTGGCGGCCGGCCCCAGAAGTCCGGACTCGCGGGAGCGCATTGCGTCCTCCCCCTCGCCGTGAGACTGCTTGCAGTCTCCTGGAGAGGGAGCCGGGGGCTGAGGCGAGCAAGCTCGATGAACATGCGCCCACTTCTGCAACTCAGCACTAGCTGGTAGCTGGTAGCTGAGACGTGCTGCCCTCACGGCAGCACGTCTCCCAGCACCTCACGCTGCAGCTCGAACAGCGATTGCAGCCCCTCGCGGCCGATGGTGATCATCTCCATGAGCTGCGCGTCGGTGAAGGGCGCGCCCTCGGCGGTGCCCTGCACCTCGATCAGCCGCCCGTCCCCGGTCATCACCAGGTTCATGTCCACTCCCGCGCGCGAGTCCTCGGAGTAGGCCAGGTCCGACAGCACTTCACCCGCCACGACGCCCACCGAGATCGCGCCGACCTGGTCGGTGAGCGGCCAGCGCTTGACCCGCCCCCGGTCCATCACCCACCGGCAGGCATCGGCCAGCGCCACCCACGCGCCGGTGATCGAGGCCGTGCGCGTGCCACCGTCGGCCTGCAGCACGTCGCAGTCGAGCTGGATGGTCAGCGGCCCGAGGAGCCCGGTGTCGGTCACCGCGCGCAGTGACCGCCCGATGAGCCGCTGGATCTCGTGGGTGCGGCCCGACACGCCGCGGTCCGCGGCGCGCCGCGTGCGCTCGGCGGTCGCACGCGGCAGCATCGAGTACTCGGCGGTCACCCAGCCCTCGCTGGTGTCGCGCAGGAAGCCGGGCTGGCGGTCCTCGACGGAGGCCGTGCAGTGCACGCGCGTGTGCCCGAGCGTG
>JALGUI010000555.1 GCA_029820915.1 Candidatus Zipacnadia bacterium
AGGTCGCCGATGCCGCCGGGGTAGCGCATGCGCAGCGTGCCGAGCCGCTGCACCGCGCCCTCGGGCAGCGGGTCGCCGAGGATGTCCTCGGCGGCGCAGGCCAGCGCCATCGTCGCCAGCGCGATTGCCGCCATGTCGAGCGCCGTCAGCGTGCCGCGCATGGTCATTCCTCCAGGGTCCTGTCCGGGCCATGGACGTTGCGGTACACGCGCGTGTTGCCGCCGCTACTGACGGCGTTGTCGGCCGGCGCCGCAAACCAGTTGTGGTGGACCTCGGCGCCGTCGGAGGGCACGCCGCGGATGGCCACGTGCCGATGGGTGCCCCGGAAGGTGTTGTGGTGCACGTGCATCCAGTCGCCGGCGATGTCGGTGCTGTCGCCGCGGTCGCGCCCGCCGTGCATGTCGAAGTGATGGCTGGTGGCGTGCTCGAGCACCAGGTTCCAGGCCGCCTCGTAGCCCGAGCCCGGGCTGCCGCTGGAGGCGATGTGATGGCGGCAGTAATCGAAGATGTTGGCGATGATGTGCACGTCCCCCGAGGACAACGAGATGCCGTAGCCCAGGCCGCCGCGCTGGCAGTGGTGGATGAAGTTGTGATGGATCTGCACGTTCATGGCGCCCGAGCCCACGCCGATGCCGGCGACGTTGAAGTTGCAGACCTCGCAGTTGTCGATCTCGTTGCCCCAGTGCCCGATGCTGATGAAGTATGAGAAGTCCCCGATCCGCTCAGCGCCGCCGTAGGGTCCCTGGAATCGCAGGCCCGTCAGCCGCACGTCGTCGCCGGCCGCCGTGAACATCCTCCCCGCCATCCGGTTGGTGAAGATCAGCGCGCCGGGCGACCCGTCGGCCCCGCGGCTGCCCGCGAGCGTGACGCCGCCGGGGATCGACAGCGTCCCGTGCTCGGTCAGGTCGATCTCGGCCCCGTCGGGCATGTAGATGACCTGGCCCGGCTGCGCGGCATTCAGCGCCGCCACCAGCTCCTCGGCCGTCGTGACCGTGAAGTCGCCGCCGTCGAGGATGTCGCGGTAGCCGGGTCCCCCGCCGATGGGGTCACCGGTAGGGTTGGCCTCACAGCCGAAGGTCTCCGCCTCGTCCGCCCCCACCGCGCCACAGGCGCACAGCGACACGAAGACCAGCGCGGCCCACCATCCCGTCTGTGCCATCCCTGCGTTCACCGTCGTCACCGTCCCCTTGCCCGACGCGAACTCGCGGCCCCTCGTGTCCCCCGGGCGGTCGCTGCCGCCGGGGCAGGCGCCCCTTCCGGGCGAGTGCTCCCGACTCCTGCGGCCCGCCTCGGATTCGCCTGAGGGCCCACAAGGCCCGGGGCACTCACGGCGCAGGTGCCGGTGCACATCCGGGGAATGGCATGGCGCGGGACGGAGGGGCGGCTCGGCTCCACCCAGAGCGTGCGGAGGATGCCATGAAGCGGGTAGCGGTAGTCGGCGGCGAGACGCACATCGGCCAGGTCACCGGCCTGGCCGGCGAGATGCTCGAGATCGTCGGGTGCGCGGTGCGCAGCGACCAGGTCGCCTGGGCGGAGGAGACCTTCGGCTGCGCCGCCGTGACGGACTTCCGACCCCTCATCGAGCGCGATGACGTGGACATCGTGTCCGTCGCGAACGAGAACGACCGCAAGGCCGAGGTCATCCTGGCGGCTCTGCGTGCGGGGAAGGACGTCATCGCCGACAAGCCGCTGGCCATCACCGCCGAGGAGCAGCGGGCGATCGAGCGGGCGCTCGCGGAGCGCCCCGAGCGCCGCCTGCTCATGCTGCTGACCCTGCGCGGACAGCCGCTGTGGGCGGCGCTTCGGCAGGTGGTGCGGGGCGGCCGGATCGGGGCGCCCGCCTTCATGCACGTGCGCATGGCGGTGCGCCTCAAGCGCGAGCAGCGCCCGCCGTGGTTCCTGGACGTGCGGCGGGCGGGCGGGCTGTTCGTGGACCTGCTCGTGCACGGGCTGGACCAGGTCGAGTGGATCACAGGGCGCAGGATCGTGGAGATGAGCGCCACCATGGGGAACCTCGGCGACCCCGCCGACCGCCACCTGCGCGACCACGCAGCGGTGTACTGCAAGCTCGACGACGGCGGCGCGGCGGTGTGCGAGGGCCAGCGCATGCTGCCCGACACCTGCGCTTCGGACTACCGCGTGATGGTCGCGGGCACCGAGGGCTTCGCCGACCTCGCGATGGCGGACGGCACGCTGACGGTCACCGACCCCGAGGCGGCGGGCGCGGCGGTAGAGGCGCTGCCGGAGGCGGCGTCCGTGGTGCGCGACTGGCTGGATGGCGGGGAGCTGGTGGGGCAGGTGGCGTCGCTGCGCGCCAACCGCCTGGCGCTGCTCGCGACCGAGGCGGCGGAGGACGGCGCCACCGTGGTGGTTGACTGACGCGAGCCGGTCCAGGGGGCCGGACGCACCACCGGGGAGGGCGCTACTGCATGCAGAGAGCTCAGATCGCCCACTGCGACGGCGTGGCCGTCTACGCCGGCTTCGAGGGCGCCGGCGTCGGCGGTCTGCGCGAGGTCGCCGACGGCGTGATCCACCTGGACTG
>JALGUI010000556.1 GCA_029820915.1 Candidatus Zipacnadia bacterium
TCGCGGAGGGCGTGCGCGAGATCTGCCTGATCGCCCAGGATACGTCGGCGTGGGGTCGGGACCTGGCGGGCGGCATGACGCTCGCGGGACTGATCGACGCCCTGCAAGTCGGCGACTGGGACGGCTGGCTGCGGCTGCAGTACCTGCATCCGGGCGGCGTCACTGATGAACTACTGCGCGCGGTCGCGGGGACGCCGCAGGCCGTCGCGTACTTCGACATTCCGCTGCAGCACGCCGCCCCGGACATCCTCCGCAGCATGGGCAGGCGCGGGGACAGCGACGAGTACCTGCGATTGCTCGAGCGGATCAGACAGGCCTGTCCGGGAGCGGCGGTGCGCACGACCTTCATTGTGGGCTACCCCGGCGAGACCCGGGAGCGCTTTGAGCGCCTTCTGCGCTTCGTTGGGCGGGCGCAGTTCGACCGGCTGTCCGCCTTCCGCTACTGGGACGAGCCGGGCACGCGCGCGCACCGGCTTGCCGACAAGGTCCCGGCCGACGAGGCACAGGACCGGCTCGACGAACTGATGGACCTGCAGGCCGGGATATCGCTGGCGATTGGCGAGCGATTCGTCGGGACGACCATGCGCGTGCTCGTCGAGGAGGCGGGGGAGAAGCCGGGGGAGATGCTCGGGCGCTCGTACCGGGACGCGCCGGACGTGGACGGCAGCGTGATCGTCACGCCGTGCCCGGGCAACGGCGGACCCCGGCCGGGGCAGTTCATCGACGTGACCATAATGGGGGCGCATGAGCACGACCTGAGGGGGATGCCGCACGACCGGTGAGCCGGTCCAGCAGGAAGGGGACTCGCACCAATGGCGACAGACCAGGACCTTGCGCTGCGGTATCTTGGCGATTGCCTCTACGGCGCGATACTCGGGCAGGCCGGCGCCGTGCGTCCGGCCAACCTCGTGCGCGCACTGCCTCACGGGGTGCGCGTCGGGGTCGCTCTGCTTCGGCAACTCCTCGAGGACGATGACCGCTTCGTGGACATCGCCGGCAGGTTCGACATCGCCGACCGCGAGACGGTCCGCACGAGACCGTTCGGTGGCGCGATCCACACGCTGCTCGACGGCTACGGCCGCCCCATGCCGGTGCATCTCATGGTCACCGGGCTGGCCAGGCTGCGCGGTGGCTCACCGGATTACTTCCGCGAACTGCTGGACGACTACGTCACCACCCGCGACGATGTCACACGCATCGATGATTACGTGCTCAGCGATGACTGGCTGCTGGTCATGGAGGGCGAGGACGGGGAGGCCGTCCTGTTCTACAACGACCTCGACGAGGACGAGGACCTGCGCGAACTGTGGGCACAGTGCGAGAAGAGGGATCTGCGCAAGCGCGACCCGGGGTTGACCGCCGCGAACATCCTGGAGACCTTCAAGCGCCCCGTCGGGCCGAAGCAGCTCGCGTTCCTCACCTGGACGCACCACCCGCAGATCTTCGAGCCGGTCGAGTTCGTCCGTGAGGCCCTGCAGCGCGACGACGTCATCGCCGCCGTGGGGCAGTGGCTGAGCCGCAGGCAGATCGACACGCTCCACGCCGAACTGCGCAGGCTCTCCGACCAGCTGGCCGGAGAGGGCGAGGAGTTGCCGGACGTCAACATCGTCGAGGTGCTGGAGGCGGAGCCGCCCGCCACGCCCTACAAGCTTGATGACGAGGACAGGGAGAACGTGCTTGCCGTGATGCGGGAGGCGCAGGTGCCCATCGGCATCGACGAACTCGTGATCGACTTGCTCGAGATCAGGCCGGACAAGAAGAAGTTCGTCGCGGCCGCCCACACGCTCCGCGAGGCGTTCGAGGGCGAGCCGAGCCTGATCCGCGTGTCTCCGGGTCGGTACATGTCGCTGGAAGCGGTACCGGACTGGGTGGACGAGATCCCCGAGCCGCTATGTCCCGTCACGACCGGCGAGGTGGAGGACGTGCTGCTCGAACTCGAAGCGCTGCCCGGCGACCTGCTTGACGAGGTGCTAAGCCCGGTGTACGAGGACGTGTGCGCCGGCGTTGAGATCGAGTTCGACGAGGACATGGCGGCTCGCGACGAGACCCGGTACCCGCTGCTGCACCACCACTTCGTCATGGGCACCATGGCGCTGCGCTCGATGGACCGGGAACTGTTCGCGGGCGAGGCGCCGCTGACCATGCTCCTGATGCGCCACGGCGAGGCGGGCGTGTTCCCCGCGTGGCTCAATCGCGAGCTGGGCCTGCTGTTCGGGCTCTCGCGCTGGTACCAGCGGTACCTGCCACCCAGCGGCGGCGTGTTCGCCATCTCGCGCGCGGACGATCCGGACACCTTTGTGCTGGAGTACGACGGCACCACCGAGGAAGAGCTGACGCCGGATGAGGGTCGCATGGACCAACTCGAGCGCAAGCGCGAGCGGGTCAGCCGCCGGCCCATCTCGATCCGCGATCTCATGATCGAGCTGCTGGCCGAGCATGAAGAGGGGCTGTCGTTCAACGCCCTGTGGGCTGAGATGAACGTGGTGCGGCGCACGTCCAGGTGGCAGATCGCGTCACTGCTGGCGTTCTACGCGTGCTTCG
>JALGUI010000031.1 GCA_029820915.1 Candidatus Zipacnadia bacterium
ACGCTGTGGCTCGATGACTTCAAGCTGCTCTCCGAAGGGCCGGAGGTCATCCCCGAGGCGGGGGGCCCGGTGACCATCGCCACCTACGCACCCCCACTGCGCGGCTTCGTCTGCATCGGCGGGCAGGATGTGACCGTCGAGGCCGAGGAGAGCGAGGACGGAGAGTACGCGCTACGCATGGACTACAGCATTCCGCCGCGCACCCTGTTCGCGGTCATCCACCTGGCGCGGCCCGGCTCACTCGCCGGCATGGGGGCCATCCGCTTCCACGCCAGGACCAACCGGCCGGTGACACTGATCGTCAGCCTCGAGGAGAAGCGCGGCCCGGGGGAGGACAACAAGAGCAGCTACCACGCCACCGTGCCCCTGGAACCGAGTGAGGACTGGGACATGGTGACGATCCCCATCTCGATCTTCACCCTCGGGGACGATTCGTTCGATCCGAACGACCGCCTGGACATGGACGTGGTGAACACCGTGATGATCGGCGACGCGACCGCGGCCTTCGAGGATACGGAGGTCATCAATTCGCTGTGGCTGCGCGGCCTGGTTGCCGTGGAGTGAGGAATGCGGGCGTGCGTGCGCCCTCGCCGGCACGTGCATCCGACGGACATGCTGCCGATAACACATCAGCAAGAGAAGCCACAACCCCGGCCTTACACAAGAGGCGGAACGTAACCGCCCAGTTGGGCCGCACGCGGATTCAGGTCCCTGGAGCAACGACAGTGGGCCTCACGGCCCGCAGGGAAGCGGGGCCGCCTGTCTTGCGGGACAGAGGGGGGCCACAGCCCGAACCGTCCGTTGCTCCGTGGTGCAGGCGTCCCCGACGCCGCTGTTTTCGGCCCTCGTCTGCGCCATTGGTTGCGTCAACAGTCAGCGGTCAGCAGGGCCCCGAATCTGGATGCTGCCGCCGAGTTGGGCCAACTTGACTTGGCGGTGGGCATAGCCTATAATCCCCACCGCTGCGGATTGTCAGTAGTGGCGCAGCGCCGTGCTGTCGTGGCCCGGGTCGGGAGCACATGCGTCCGGGCCGGGCAGTCTGTACACGGTGCGCAGTGTATTCACGACCTCTGACTGCACGCCCCGGCAGCCGCGCCGGGGATGGCGACGCGGCGTAAGCATAGGGCCTGTTGCTTGGCCGTCCTCCGTCCCAGGGGACGGGAAAACCGGGTGAGTGATAGCGTGGCGGACGACAACGGCCGGGACAATGGGACGTCCGAGGCCCCCCCCATCCGGGATGCCCCCGATTCGCCGCGCGGGCTGAGGCGGGAGTTGGACCACTACCGCTTGGTCGTCGAGGAGATGCGGCGACGCATCCGGGATCTGGAGGGCGAGCTGGAAGCGGCGTCCGCCATGGCCGAGGTGCCATCGGTCGTGGTCACCAGGCCCGAGCTCCGCAACACCCTGGGCCGGCTGGTCAAGAAGGTCGCCATGATCATCCAGGCCGAGAAGGTGCTCCTGCTCCTGCACCAGCCGGAGTCCGGCACCCTCAACGTTCTGCCCCCGGCGCTGGGCATCACCGAGGAGCAGGTCAACTCCGTCACCATCCATGCCGAAGAGGGCGTGAGCGGCTCGGTCTTCCAGAACCGCGAGTCGGTCATCTTCAACGACGCCCTCAATGACCCCCGGACTCTCAAGCGTATTGTCTCACTGCTGGCCATCCGCAACGGCGTGTGTGTCCCGCTGGTGATCAAACAGCGGGACGAGGAAGAGCGCCTCGTTGACGAGCGCATCATCGGCGTGATGCACGTCTTCAACAAGCGCTTCGACGAGGACTTCGGCACCGAGGACATGCGCCTGCTGGAGATGCTGGCCGAGCAGGCGGCGGCCGTCATCTCCAACGCGCAGCTCTACATCCAGCTCACCGAGGAGAAGGAGCAGCTCGCGGGGGCCTTCGAGGCCATCCACGTGGGCGTGATCGTGGTCACCAGCGCCGGTGTGATACGGCTGCTGAACCCGGCCGCGGCGACGATGCTGGAGATCGCCGACGGCGAATACGGCGGCCAGGAGATGGGCGATGTCGTCCCGGAGGGCCACATTCGCGAGTTGCTCGAGGGCACGCTGAAGACGGGTGAGGAGCGCACCGTCGAGATCGTCCTGGGCGAGGACGACGAGCGGGTGTATCAGGCGCAGACGACGCTGATGAAACGCGAGGACCAGGGCGGCATCGAGAGCATCGTCTCCATCTTCAATGACATCACCGAGATCCGACGCGTCGAGCGCATGAAGACAGCCTTCGTGTCCACCGTGTCCCATGAACTGCGCACCCCGCTGACGTCGATCAAGGGCTTCATCTCCACGCTGCTGGAGGACGACGAGGGGATGTATGATGAGGAGACGCGGCGCGAGTTCCTCATCATCATCAACGAGGAGTGCGACCGCCTCACGCGGTTGATCTCCGACCTGCTCAACATCTCCAAGATCGAGTCCGGCCGAGGTCTGGATCTGCAGTTGTCGGACGTCAATGTGGCGCGGCTGATTGAGCGTGTGGCCGCCAGCCATCAGCCCTACACCAAGAAGCACGAGATCGTCGCCGAGGCCCCGGACGACCTCGAGCCCATCCGCGCGGACGCCGACAAGCTCACCCAGATCCTCGACAATCTCGTCGGTAACGCGGTGAAGTACTCCCCCAACGGCGGCACCGTGACGATCGTCGCCAGCGACGAGGACGGCACCGTGCGCCTGGACGTGATCGACCAGGGCCTCGGCATCCCCGAGCGCCACCGCGATCGCATCTTCCAGCGCTTCCACCAGGTTGACGACGACATTGACCACCGGTCCATCAGCGGCACCGGGATTGGGCTCTACCTGGTGCAGCACCTGGCACATGCACACGGAGGCAAGGTCTGGCTCGAGTCGAGCGAGGTAGGCGAGGGCTCGACCTTCAGTCTCCAGTTGCCGAAAGACCCCGAGAAGGCACTCGAACAGCGCGGTGAGTAGGCCGGTCCGTTGGGTTTGCCGCCTGTGATGACATTCCCCGTCCTCCTCCCCGGCGACGGCCCGGTGCCCGCCGGCGGCGGAGGAAACGCATTTCACGGGATCGTGGAGTGGTGGCGATGAAGATCGCGGTCGCCAACGATCATGCGGGCCTCGAACTCAAGTGGGTGCTGCTCGAGCATCTGGCCGAGCTGGGCGTCGAGGCCGAGAACCTGGGCGTGGACACCGATGATCCGGTGGACTACCCCGATGTGGCGCAGCGGCTCGGGCAGGCGGTCGTGGCGGGCGACGCCGACCTGGGGCTGCTGATCTGCGGCACGGGCATCGGCGTGTGCCTGGCCGCCAACAAGGTCCGGGGCGTGCGGGCCGCGTCGTGTTGCTTCGAGTACCACGCTCGCATGGCGCGCGAGCACAACCACGCGAACGTGTGTTGCCTGGGCGGCCGGGTCATCGGCCCGGAGCTGGCCAAGGCGATCGCGACCCAGTTCATCCGCACGCCCGAGAGCGATGCGGAACGCCACGTGCGCCGGACCCGCAAGGTCGAGGCGCTGGAGGCGCAGTGACGATGGCCCGGCATGGGCCGCGGTGCCGATGATGGTTGATGGCGGGAGCGAGGGGCTCGACCGGCGGCCCTCATGGGACGAGTACTTCATGCAGATCTGCCGCGTGGTGGCGCAGCGTTCGACGTGCCTGCGCCGCCACGTCGGCGCCGTGCTGGTGTCCGACCGTCGCATCCTGACGACCGGGTACAACGGCGCCCCCAAGAACATGAAGCACTGTGCCGAGCTGGGCGGCTGCTATCGCGAGCAGATGGGGGTGCCGTCCGGCGAGCGCCAGGAGTTGTGCCGGGGGCTGCACGCCGAGCAGAACGCGATCATCCAGGCCGCTATCCACGGCGTGAAGCTCGAGGCGGTCACGGCGTACTGCACCACGATGCCGTGCGTGACGTGCGCCAAGATGCTCATCAACGCCGACGTGCGCCGCATCGTCTACGAGATCGACTACCCCGACGACCTCAGCAGGCAGATGCTGCGTGAGGCGGGCGTCGAGCTGGTCAAGTGGGATGGCGGCGGATCGGGGGAGGCGGGGGCATGAACATCGCCGTGCCGCTGGCGGCGGGCGTGATTCTGTCGCTGTCGCTGACCCCGCTGGCGCGGCGCCTCGCCCTCCGTCTCAACCTCATCGACCGGCCGGTCGAGCGCAGTTCGCACAGCACGCCGATCCCCTTCGGCGGTGGCTTCGCCATCTTCGTCAGCTTCTGGCTGGCGACACTGATCCTGCAATGGCCCCCTGCGCCGCCCCTGCTCGGGATGCTGATCGGGTCGTTCATCCTGATGATCATCTGCAGCCTCGATGACAGGTACGACCTGCCGGCGCTGCCGCGTCTGGGGGCGCAGATGGGCGTGGGGCTGATCGCCTACGCGTTCGGCGTGCGCGTGGTGCAGGTGAGCAATCCGCTGCAGGGGATGCTGGGCCCGGAGTACATCTTCATGGGCGCGCTCGAGATCCCGGTCACGGTGCTGTGGATCACCTTCATCGTCAACGCCGTCAACTGGCTCGACGGGCTGGATGGCCTCGCCGGCGGCGTCAGCTCGATCGCCGCGATGACCCTGGCCCTGGTGGCGGCTTCGGGCGACCATGCGGCGACCGTGGTGGTGCCCGCCGCCGCGCTCGCCGGAGCGGCGCTGGGCTTCCTGCGCTATAACTTCAACCCCGCGAGCATCTTCATGGGCGACGTCGGCGCGATGTTCCTGGGCTACATGCTCGCCTGCCTGTCGGTGATCGGGGCGGTCAAGCAGCCGACCGCGCTGGTGCTCGTGGTACCGCTGTTGGTGCTGGGACTGCCGATCTACGACTCGGCCATGACCATCCTTCAGCGGCTGCGCTCGGGCCGGCCCATCTACCACCCTGACCGCGCACACCTGCACCACCGGCTGCTCGACAGCGGTCTGTCCACGCGCGAGGCGGTCCTGTTCATGTACGGGATCACGGGGCTGCTGTGCATGATCGCGCTGGGGGTGTGGCTCCGATAGCCGCCCGCGTCGCCATCATCTTCGGCACACGCCCCGAGGCCATCAAGCTCGCGCCCGTCTACGAGCAGATGCGTGAGCGGGACGAGTTCGAGCCGGTGCTCGTCGCCACGGGCCAGCACCGCGAGATGCTTGGCCAGGTGCTCGAGGTCTTCGACCTTGAGCCCGACGTGAGCCTCGACATCATGCGGCACGGGCAGACGCTCGGCGATGTCATGGCGCGCGCCTTCGGCGGCCTCGAACGCGGCATCGGCGAGATCGCGCCCGACGCCGTGCTGGTCCAGGGCGACACGGCCACGACCATCGCCGGCGCGCTGGCGGGGTTCTTCCACCAGGTTCGCGTGGGGCACGTGGAGGCGGGTCTGCGCAGCGGGAACAAGTACTCCCCGTTCCCGGAGGAGGTCTTCCGGCGCATGACCGGCGTCATCGCCAACCTCCACTTCGCGGCCACTCAGCAGGCCCGGCAGAACCTGCTGGCGGAGGGCATCGACGACGACGCGATCTTCGTCACCGGCAACACCGTCATTGACGCGCTGCTGGTCACGCGCGAGCGCGGTGGGACGCTGGTCGGGACGCAGTTCGAGTGGCTGGACGAGATCGACGGCCGCGTCATGCTGGTGACGGCGCACCGGCGCGAGAATCTGGGCGTGCCATTCACGCGCATCTGCACGGCCATAGCCCGTCTCGTGGACGAGTTCGAGGACCTGCATGTGGTGTTCCCGATGCATCTGAACCCGAAGGTGCGCCGGGCCGCGACGGAGCTGCTTGGCGACCTGGACCGGGTCTTCCTGTGCGAGCCGGCCGACTACGCGACCTTCGTGCCGCTGATGGCGAGGTCGGACATCATCCTGACCGACTCGGGCGGCATCCAGGAGGAGGCGCCGGCGCTGGGCGTGCCGGTGCTGGTGGCGCGCGACACCACGGAGCGGCCCGAGGGTGTGGAGGCGGGCGTGGTGGAGCTGGTGGGGACGCAGACCGAGACCATCGTGACCGCGGCGCGGGAGCTGCTGACCAGCGCCACGGCCTACGCGCGCGTGACGAGCGGCGGCAGCCCGTACGGCGACGGTCGTGCGGCCGAGCGTATCTGTGACGGGCTGGCGTACGCAATGGGCCTGCGCGACCGGCGCCCGCGGGACTTCCGCTATGAGGCCGCGGGCTGAAGGTGCAGCGGGGGAGGGACGATGATGGCACGGCCAACCGGCGAACAGGCTGAGGCGGTCGTCGATCGCTGGCCCAACCGCCGCATCATCTTCGTGGCGGTCGTGGTGGCCTTCATCTTCTACGCCGTCTTCCGGCTGCCCACGACCATCAGCTACCTGCTCGTGCGGGTGCAGGAGACGCTTACCCTCCTCATCCTCGCCGTCGCGCTGGCGTACTTCCTGCTGCCCCTCACGGACCTGCTCACGCGCATCCCGGTGCGCCTCGAGCGCCGGCTCAAGCGCACCGTCGCGAGCCTGCTCTCCATCACGATCTTCCTGGTGCTGCTGGTGGTGCTCGGGACGGTCATCGTCACCCCCATCAGCGAGGAGATCGGCAAGCTGCTCAAGACGGTCACCGAGTGGGCCCAGAGAGACCTGGCCACGCAGGTTGACACGCTGCTCAACGACGTCCTCTCCCGCCTGCCGGAGCCGTACGCCTCGCATGTGGCCGAGCAGATCCGGCAGCTTGAGGAGCAGCTCAGCGGACCGACGCTCGTGGAGACCATACGCACCAGAATCGGCGAGTGGGGCAAGGCCATCCTGGCGTGGCAGGTCGATCTCGTCGCGACGGTCCTGTCCAGCGGCCGCTACCTGATCGCGCTGCTCATCGTGCCGGTTTTCACTTTCTACTTCCTGACCGACGCAAGCGTCATCCGCGAGGGCATCGGGACGCAGATCCCGCCGGAGACGCGGGCGCCCTTCCACCTGATGGTCAAGGACATGGACCGGGTGATGCGCGGGTACACCCAGACGGTGATAGTGATCTCGCTGCTCACCGGTGTGGCCACCACGCTGATCCTGTACTTCGCCGGCGTGCAGACCTTCCTGACCTTCGGCATCATGGCCGGGGTGGCGAACCTGATCCCGGTCGTCGGCGGGATCATCGCGACCGTGCTGCTGATCGCCATCTCGCTGTTGACGGTCGGCTTCAAGCGCATGCTCGTGGTGATGGCCGCGTTCCTGGTGGTGCAGATCGTCACCGACCGCGTGCTGGCGCCGAAGCTGATGAGCGAGGGGACCAAGCTGCACCCCATCGCGGTGATCATCGCCCTGCTGTTCGGTGCGGAGTTCTTCGGGGCGATCGGCCTGTTCGTGGCGGTGCCCGTGCTGGCGGCGGCACGGGTGGTCTGGATCCACTACCAGGCGTACATGAGCGACGAGGGGCACCAGGCCGAGCTGGATGAGCTGATCGGCCGCACCCGGCAGCGCGAGGTAGCCGAGCACCCGGCCGGCGAGGCGCAGATGCCGGCTGAGGCCACGGAAGCAGACGACGCAGTCGAGGGCGCAGCCGACAACGACGCGACCGACGGAGACGAGCCCGCAGATGGGGACGCTTGAGGCCGTCGTGCTCGCCATCATCCAGGGCCTGACCGAGTTCCTGCCGGTGTCCAGCTCGGGCCATCTCGCACTCGGGCACTGGCTGTTCGGGATGGGCGGCGAAGAGGTCGATCTACCGCTCGAGTTCGTGCTGTTCGTGCACTTCGGCACGCTCATTGCGGTCGTGATCTACTACCGGTCGGACCTGGCGGAGATCATCCGGGATGTCTTCCGGCCCCGCCGCGACGTCGCGGCGGGCGAGGAGTGCGGCTGGGGGCGCAGGCTGCTCCTCCTGCTCGTGGTGGCGACGCTGCCCGCGGCGCTGGGCGTCGTGCTGGAGGGCTATGTCGAGCGGCTGCTGAACACGCCGTGGGCGGTCGGGGTCGCGCTGCTGGTCACGGGCACGGCGCTATTGGCCGGCGAGCGGCTGGGCAGACGGGTCAAGGCCCCGGCCGACACGACGCCGCGCGATGCGCTGCTGGTGGGCTTCGCGCAGCTCGCGGCCATCACCCCGGGCATCTCGCGCTCCGGCGCCACGATCGCCGCGGGCCTGGGCGTTGGCTTCAAGCGCGCGTGGTCGGCCCGGTTCGCGTTCCTGATGTCGGTGCCGGCGATTCTGGCCGGGACGCTGTTCAAGCTCGGGGACCTGGCCGAGCAGGGCGCGAGCGGCATGCTGGGGCTGTACCTGCTGTGCGGGGCGATCGCGGCCGTGACCGGCTACGTGGCGATCTGGCTGGTGATCGGCGCGGTACAGTCGCGCAACCTCAAGTGGTTCGCCGCGTACTGCTACGCCGTCGGCCTGCTGGCCGCCATCGCCGATCTGAGCGGCCTCGCCTAGTGCCAACTTGCACAAGTCGGCGTGTCATGGTCGGCTACCAACGGCATGTGCGGGCGGGGCCGCGCGCACTACGGCATGGTTCTCACTTACCTTTTCTGAAGACAGATTCGTACGACAGGCGCCCTCGCCTGTCGAGTCGTAGGTACTCGAGCTTCCGCAAGCAAGCACTAGCTTTTCCGCGCTGCGCTCGACAGGCCTCTTGCCTGCGGTGGCGCCGACGGTTACAATGGAGCGAACCTTCGCAACGCCGGGCACAGCCTCGGCTCTGATATCCCCATCCTCAGAGGTCCGTACTGTGTACTAAAGCCAGCCTGTCCACGTGGACAGGCTGCAATGCTGGGAGGAATCAGACAGTGCATGAGTTCGGCCAGTTCACACCCTTCGAGACCGTAGCGCTGTGGGTCACGCTCGGCTCGGCCGTCGTCGGCATCGTTTACGGTCTCATGCTGCGCAAGGAGATTCTGGGCAAGGACCCCGGGACCGAGAAGATGCAGCAGGTCGCGGCGCAGATCCAGGAGGGCGCGGCGGCATATCTGAACCGCCAGTTCCGCACCATCGTGCTCCTGGTCATCGTGCTCTTCGTCGCACTGACCATCACCGGCTGGATGGCGGGCGGCGAGGAGATGTCCGGGGCGGCGCTCGGCCTCGGCAGGGGCATTGCCTTCCTGCTGGGCTGCGTCGCGTCCGGTCTTACCGGCTTCATCGGCATGAACCTGGCGGTCCGCGGCAACGTGCGTTGCGCGGCCGCCGCGCGCACGTCCATCTCCGAAGCTCTCGCGATCGCCTTCCGTTCCGGCGCGGTGGCCGGGATGTTCACCGTCGCCATGGGGCTGGTGGGCGCCACGATCATCTTCATGGTCTACAAGGAGTTCGCCACCGAGGTGCTGCTGGGCTTCGGCTTCGGCGGCTCGCTGCTGGCCCTGTTCATGCGCGTGGGCGGCGGCATCTTCACGAAGGCCGCCGACGTCGGCGCCGACCTGGTCGGCAAGATCGAGGCCGGCATCCCGGAGGACGACCCGCGCAACGCCGCCGTCATCGCCGATAACGTCGGTGACAACGTCGGTGACTGCGCCGGGATGGCCGCGGATATCTTCGAGTCGTACGAGGTCACGCTCGTCGCGTCGATGATCCTGGCGCTGGCGCACGCGCAGACCGACCCGACGCTCGCGCGGGTCTGGATCATCTTCCCGCTGCTCGTGCGTGCCATCGGCGTCATCACCTCGATCATCGGAACCGGCCTCGTCAAGATGCGCAGCGAGGAAGAACACCCGATGGCCCCGATTACGCGCGGCTTCGTGTGGTCGGCGATCATGTCGGCCGTCGGCTTCCTCTTCGTCGCGCTGTACTACGCCCATGACCTCAAGCTGTTCTGGGCCACCTTCGCCGGGCTGGTGCTCGCCGTCGGCATCTACAAGCTCACCGAGTACTACACCTCGAGCCAGTACGAGCCCGTGCAGGAGATTGCCGAGGCGTCGCAGACCGGCGCGGCCACCAACCTGCTGGCCGGCTTCGGTGTGGGCCTCGAGGGCACAGTGTGGGCCCTGCTGATGATCTGCGGCTGTCTGTTCTTCTCCATCCTGGTCTTCGGCTCCGAGGGCCCCATCGGCATCCTCTACGGCGTGTCGCTCGTCGGCCTGGGCATGCTGACCACCACCGGCGTGGTCATCTCGATGGACACCTACGGCCCGGTCGCGGACAACGCCCAGGGCATCTGCGAGATGGCCGACGTGCCGGAGGCCATGCCGGTCGTCGAGCAGCTCGACGCGGTGGGCAACACCACTAAGGCGGCGACCAAGGGTCTGGCGATCGCGTCGGCGGTCATCGCGGCGATCGCGCTGTTCGGCTCCTACCTGTCGAAGGTCGCCGCGGCGAAGGCCGGTACCGCCGCGGGCGAGGCGGTGAGCGCGCAGGCGCTGTCACAGTACTCCATCCCGCTGGACAACCCCATGGTGTTCATCGGCCTGTTGATCGGCGGCGCCATGCCCTTCCTGTTCAGCTCGATGACCATCCGCGCGGTCGGTCGCGCCGCCTTCTTCATCATCAACGAGGTGCGGCGTCAGTTCCGCGAGATCCCCGGCCTGATGGAGGGCGAGGCGATGCCCGAGTCCGCCAAGGTCGTGGACATCTGCACCGCCTCGGCCCTCAAGGAGCTCGTCGCTCCCGGTCTGCTGGCCGTCCTGACCCCGATCATAGTCGGCGCCTGGTTCGGCTGGCTCGGTCTGGGCGGCTTCCTGGCCGGGATCATCATCACCGGCCAGCTCATGGCGGTGATGCTGTGCGACTCCGGCGGCGCCTGGGACAACGCCAAGAAGGTGATCGAGGACGGCGCCTATGGCGGCAAGGGCTCGGACGCCCACGCCGCGGCCGTCACCGGCGACACCGTCGGCGACCCCTTCAAGGACACCGCGGGCCCGGCGCTCAACCCGCTCATCAAGGTCATGAACCTGGTGGGTCTGCTCGTGGTCCCGGTCATCGTGAAGTTTGAGGGTACCCCCGGCCTGTGGATCACCGGGATCCTTCTGACCGCGGTCATCGCCATCGCCATGATGGTCTCCAAGCGCAAGGGCGAGGCGCAGGTCGAGGTCCAGGAGCGCGTCGGCGGCGAGGCCGCCTGACGCGACACGAGCCACCGGCACCAGCGAAGGCGGCCCGGCGAGATGCCGGGCCGCCTTTTCACATGCGTGGCTCGCGACGCGTTACTGCTCGAACAGCGCCCCGAACTCCTCGATGCTCGACTGCGCCAGCGCCTCCGCCGCCTCGCCCACCGCCTCGGGGCCATCGGCGGGCATGATGGCGAAGGTCATGTCCATGGTCGCGCCGGCCTCGGTCGGCAGGTACTTGGGGTCGGTGTAGAGGATCATGGTGCCGAAGCGCGACTCGCCGAACATGTGCGGCGATATCCAGCCGACGCCGGGCTCGCCCTCGCGCGTCGGCGCGATGCAGACCCATCCGGGGTGCCCGAAGTCTCGGTACTGCATCGACCACTCGTGGGTCTCGCCATCGGGGGTGGCGTAGCTCGCGCCCGGCAGCCAGCCCCAGAAGCAGTAGATGTCGCGGTCGTCGCCCAGATTGGTCACCTCGGTCCGTACCACGACCACCGGCAGGTCCGGGTGCGCGCCGACGAGCAGCCGGGCGGTCAGCCCGACCTCATCGTCGGTGACCGGATTGCCGTCGATGTCCTCCAGGTCCGCCTCGACCTCCACGAGATGCCAGCCCGAGACCGGCGCCAGCTCGCTCACTCGTCGCAGTGCGCGGACATAGCAGTACACCCCGCCCGCCTGGATTGTGGGGAAGGCCGAGATGCCGGCCTCGTCCACCGTCACCGGCCCCTTGCGGTCGCCCTTGACGGTGAAGGCGGCGCCGCCGGCCGCCAGGCGGATGGACTGGCGGTCGGCCGCGACCTCCAGTCCGAAGACCGAGAAGCGGATAGGCAGCTCGACCGTGTTGCCCATGGGTGAGAGATCGGCCACCGTAATGGCGCCGTCGTAGGCGCCCGGGCCGAGGGCGCCCAGATCCACCTCGACGACCGCCGCGTGGGCCTCAGGGTCATCCTCGCTGACCGTGAAGGTGGCGTCCGCGCCGCCCGTCACACGCAGGGCGACCGAGCCGGTGTCGATCGGGTTGGCGTTGTCGCTCACGTCGAGCGTAATGCGCCGCTCATCGTCGCCGAGCGCGCCCAGGTCGATCGCGCCCTCCGGCCCGAGCTCGATGGTCTCCTCGCCGACTGTGTAGCCGGTCACCCGCGGCGGCTCGGCGTCGTCGAGGACCATCCAGTCGGGCTTGTTGATGACCACCAGGGCGCGGCCGCCGGCGGCCTGCTCGGGCGTGATGGTGAAGCTCAGGACGTCGCCGTCGGTCTCGGCCTCGACCTCGACCCACTCGCCATCGCCCCCGCGGACGTGAACGGTCGCGGGGTAGGCGAGTGCGGCGGCGCACACCAGCGCGATCGTGGCGGCAAGTGCGGCGTGCTTCATGGCGATCACCTCAGCGCTCGCTGCGGCTCTCCGCCAGCACCTCGGCGAGCAGGCACGGGCGGTTGGTGAGGATGCCGTCGATACCCCATCCGATGTACTGCCTCATGGTGTCGGCATCGTCGGCGTAGAAGACGTTGGCGGTCATCTCGGCGTCATGCACGGCGCGGCAGAACTCGGCGCTCATCATTCCGCGCCCCGGCTGCAGGACCTCGAAGCCCTCTCGCGCCGCGCGGTCGATGTACTCGAAGCCGTCCGGGCCGCCCGGCAGCAGGCAGTAGCGCAGGTCGGGCGCCAGGTCGCGCACGCGATCGAGGGTCGGCAGGTCATGGTGTACGATGAGCGCCCGCGGCCCCGCCCCGGCCTCGTCGATGCACGCGAGCACCGAGCGCTCGAAGTCCCCGGCCCCGTCGGAGACGGTCTTCAGGTGGATGTTGAGCAGCACCGGCGCGGGAAGCGATGCGAGCGCCTCCGCCATGGTGGGCACGCGCGCGCCGGCGAAGTCCGGCGAGAACCACGAGCCCGCGTCCAGGCGCCGGACCTCCGCCAGGGTCATCTCCGCGAGCGCGCCCGAGCCGTCGGTGCAGCGATCGACGGTGGCGTCGTGCATGACCGCCAGCGCGCCGTCTGCGAGCCGGTGGACGTCGAACTCGACCATGTCAACGCCCGGCGCCACCGCGGCCTCGAAGGCCGGAACGGTGCTCTCAGGGGCGCAGGACGGGTCTCCGCGATGCGCGATGTTGAGCGTCATATGCCTTCACCTGCCTCCGCGCCGCCGGCTCAATCCGGCCGGCGGGATGCCGATGGTACAGAACGGAGGATGCGACAACCCACGGAAGGGCTGATCACGATCCCACGGTCACACTGCATCGCTCTCGCGCTCGCCGCCGGGCTGGTGGCCGCGGTGCCTGCGTCCACCGACGACTCCGGGGCATCCGCCGGCCCGCGGTCGGCCGACTTCGATCGGCACTGGGAGCGGGCGCTTGCGGAGCTGGCGATGCTGCCCCCGAGTGCGCTCCCGGACGATGCCGCCGGGCCGGTCAGCTTCCCTGTGACCGCCACCCGGCGCGCCCAGGCCGTCTGGTTCCCGGGCTCCGACCCCTCGGCCACGCCGGTCGTGCACGTCGTCGAGGAGATGCGCGATCCGCGTCCGCCCGACCGCGAGCGCTCGCATCTCTACCTGCCCTGGCGCATCGCCGACC
>JALGUI010000032.1 GCA_029820915.1 Candidatus Zipacnadia bacterium
GACATCCAGCAGCTGCTGTCAGCAGCGCCATGGCTGCGCAAGTACGGGCGCCGGTTCCTCCGGGCGCTTACGCAGCTTGGGGTCACGTCGCCCGAGGAGATTGCGTCAGTAGACACGGAGGCCATACGCACGGCACGTGGCGCTGGCGGCAGGATAGTGGACCTACTGCAGGGCGCACAGCGCGAATTGCAGGAACGCGAGGGACAGGCCTCACGCCAACCCATCGCACCGGACGCTGGCCTGCGCAGCCTTGAACTCGTCAAGCGCCGCTACCCACGGCGTCTCGTGAACTCGCTTGGCCGGGCTGGTGTGAAGACCGTTGGGCAGGCACTTGCCGTTGACCCCGACACCTTCGCCTCAATGCGGGGTGTTGGCAAGAGCCAGGTCGTGGCCCTCCGGGATCTGCAGGCCGAACTCAGAGCGCGGATGGGCCGCGGCCGCAGCGCCGCCGAGCAGCCTGAGCCAGAGCCCGCACCACAGGCGACCGATCACGTGGCCGAGCCCCCCCCAGCGCCTGCTTCCGGCGCTCGCGCGCCGGAGCCTGAGCAGTGCCAATCACTGGGCGAACTGTTGCGCTCACTCATCGCTCACGCCAGCGAAGTCGAGTTCAGCGACACCGACGCAGCGCGGGACGCCTCGATCTGGCTGAGGTATCACCGGCTCGAGGGCGGCGAGAGGGTCACACTCAGGGAGATCGGCGAAGAGTTCGAACTCTCCGCCGGGCGGGTGCAGCAGATCGTCGCCAGGATATCTCACCGCGCACGGGCCATAATCCGCGAGAGCGCTGGCTATGGACTGGCGATGTCGGCGCTGCGGACGGCCTTCCGGCGCTGCCTGGGCGTGGCGATCACGCGTGACTTCCGGCGCCTGCTCCATGAGGAGGGCGGCTGGAGCGAGGCCCCGTCGGCCGCGGAAGTCGGGGCGCTGGTCGCCCTCATCAGAGAGTCGAGGCGCTCCCCCCGGGTGCCCAAGGACTCGGACATCATCCGGCACAGCTACTCCTGCAAGCGGCTGTGGAAGCAGGCGGCCGGGTGTGCTCGCCGACTGATGACGGACATTGCCGACACACGGCATTTCCTGGACTTCGCGTTTGACTTGAGCGCCGCGCTGTCCCAGCCGTGCAGTCACGACCGGAGCGCTCAGGCCGAGATCATCCCCTGTTGCGGGGCGGCCCAGGGGGAGGTCAGTCTGCCTCCGGAGTACGTGCGCGCCGTGCTCTTCAGCTTCGCTCCGTGTCCCCTCGAGGATGACGAGGTCATCGGCCACTGGCAGAGCGTGCTGCGACGCGGTACGGTCAAGCGCGAGGTAATCCGCGCCGCGCTGGAGGTCCTGGGAGAGCCAACCCACTACGCTGACCTCACCGAGTTCATCTCGCAGCACAACCCCTGGTTCACGCCCTCCGACAGGTCATACGTCCACGCGTGCCTGTCGGGTTCGGACGACTACATCCGCACCCGTGCACGTGGTGTGTACGGACTCCGTGAGTGGGGCGTGAGGCCCTACCTGACCGCGGCGGACCGAGTGCAGGCCTATCTTCGGCAGCGCGGCCATCCCGCGCCGATGTGGGAGATCGTCCGGGCTCTGGAGGCGCAGGGAGTGCCAGAGAACAACGTGCGCGCGAGCTTCGATCAACAGCGTTTCGCCAGACATGCAGATGGTACGGTCGGCCTCAGCGAGTGGACAGAGAAAGGATTCCACAGACCTCGTACCGAATTCACTCCGACGAGCATCTTCGTCGAAGACAGCGACGATGGCTTCATCATGGGGTGACGCGCCGGGTGCATGCATGGGAGTCGGAGGACCTGTCGTGGCTCTCGGACGAGGCTCAACGGCTCATCCGCTTCGCCTGCACGCGTATGGTCCACAGCTACAAGCCCGTGCTCGTGGGCATCTTCCTGGACGAGCTGCCGCGCCTGTGCATGCCCATGAGCGCGGTGGCGGACAGCTTCCTGGCTTTCTACCGGGGCCGCCTTGCAGCAGGGCTTGCCGTTGAGCGTCGCGGCTGCGCCTTCGTAGACGCCCATATGTTCGATGAGCAAGCTTGTCGGACCACGGTTCGCGCGATCCTGCACTTGGTCATTGCCCGCCGCGGGTGGGCCGAGATGTCGTCTGAAGCTGTGTCGCTGATGCCGCCAGCCGTCTGGCGCGAACTAGACGACCCTGCTGCAAAGTCAATAGCCCGGCGGGCATTGAAGCGCGTGCTTTCGGCGTTCTATGAGCGTATCGAGCTGGAGGGGGAGGCTGTTTATGGGCAGAAGAAGCAATACCCTACAGCAAACGCCCACCATGTGGTGTCCTTCCTGTCAGATCCCGACGACTCAGACGACCTGTTCATCCTGTAGAGAGGCTACTCAGCCGCTCATCAACTCCGGTCGGCTGCGGCCGGTCTTCCGGCAGGAGATCGAGCTGATGCAGGGGCTGGTGGGCGAACCGCTCATGGCTCGCCCGGCCGACCTCGTCCTGTGGCGCAGCGGGCGGGACTACTTCGCCGCGGGCCGCAAGGTGTTCAGGCTCTCCGGGGGCAACTACGCCGAGCCACCCCGGTTGCAGGTTCTCGACGAGGACTTGATGCAGCGACTGCGCGGCCGGCGCAAGGGGCGCCGGCCCAACTGGCTGCGCCGCGACCCGGAGGAAACGCGCGCACTGCTTGGGGACGCAAACATCGTCCGCCTGGTGCGCCTGGAGGAGGAGGCCATCTCTTTCCTCCAGGATGTGAGGCGGGAACATGCCGACCTCCCGCCGGTGGTCTCGTGGTCGGGTGGCAAGGACTCGACGGTCGCCTCCGTGTTGGCTCAGCGAGCCTTCCCCGATGAACGCATCCCGCACGTGTTCGCCGACACCACCATCGAGCTGCCCAGCACCTATGAGTTCATGCGCGAGTTCCGTCGCGAGAACCCCGCCGTGCCGTTCCTCATCGGGATGCCCGCTCGGGATTTCTTCGAGTTGTGCCGGGAGATCGGCCCGCCGAGTCGGATACAGCGCTGGTGCTGTACGACGCACAAAGCAGCCCCGCTGACAGACGTGATGAGAGCCGTAGCCGGAGATTCCCAAGTCCTAGCCGTTACTGGACTGCGTCGCCACGAGTCGGCGGGCAGACAATCCTACGACCGCGTTTCAAACAGGCACAAGATCAGCATTCAGTTGCAGGTTAACCCGCTCGTTGACTGGCATGACTTCGACATCTGGCTGTGGCATCTTGTGCATCGTCCTGCGATGAACGAGGCGTACCGGTGGGGACTGGACCGCGTCGGATGCATGTATTGCCCGAGCGGCGGCGGCTGGAGCGACCACCTGATCTCGTCCATCTACCCGGCGAAGATAGCAGCGTGGCGCGATCTCCTCGTGGAGCTCTTTTCGGCGTCAGGAGTCGGGGATGCCGAATCCTACGTGGACTCTGGGCAATGGCGGGGCCGTAGTACCGGGAACATCGGCGGCGCCTATCTTGCTGGGACACGGGCGTACGAGATAGACACCGTCCCCTGTCAGGATGACCCCTATTCCGTCACCTACGAGCTGACTGCGAACTTCGACTTGAGGGTGTTGTCCGAGCTTCTCAAGCCCTTCGGCACGGTCCATCGGCAGATCGAGCCAGGCTTCTGCGGTGACTTCGAGGTCACTGGGAAATGGGGGGCGTTCTCGGTGCACGCTGTGCCCCGCTGGCGGAAGGTCCGCGTGACGTTCGATCGTCCTGCAACTCGGAGACGCCTGATGGGGACGATCCGGCTTCAACTGCGCAAGCTGCAAGCCTGCGTGGGGTGCGGTGCTTGCGCCGCCCTATGCCAACGGGGTGCGATAGTCAGCGTTGGGCGCAACTACCGTATCCGTGAAGACCAGTGTACGCACTGTCTCGAGTGCGTGCGCGGCTTGAAGGCCGGATGCCGAGCGGCGCACTCCCTCAACGTTCGGAGAGTTGGGCAACATGCGTAGCGGACCGGGCACGACCATGGACTTCGGGCTTGAGCAGGCCGCGCTGCGGCGTGCCCTGCTGGGCATACAGATGGGTGATGTGCCGTCCTTTGACCGGAGTCCCGAGACCGCCATGAAGCTGGGCGTCGGGACGAACCAGCTCGAGGCGCTGGGCCACTGGGCGAGACTTGCCGGCCTCAGCGATAGAGTGGGGCAAGGGCTAGTGTTGACTGCCCTCGGCGAGGCCCTGCTCCGGCACGATGGAGAACTCATCGACAGCGCCACGTGGTGGGTCCTCCAGTGGGAGCTGTCTTCGCGCTACCAGCTTTGGTACGCGCTCGCGGCCTTGGCTCAGGGGGCCCATACGCTTGACGAGGTTGAGCAGATGCTCGTCAAGTTGGCGCCCGGCACCAGTTCACGTACGATCGTCAACGCGCGTAGAGCGATGGTACGGACGTTGCAGGGCACCCCCCTCGGGCGGGAGCTGGGGCTGGTCGAGTTGGAGAGCGACGGGCGGCGGGTGGTCGGCTTGAAGAAGCTGGCGGTGCGCTACGGGCAAGCGCCGATGGCGGCGGTCGCCTACGCGCTGCTCGACTGGGCGCGCCGCGAGGAGATGCCCTCCGCGGGCCTCGAGAGCCTGGTCGCTCCCGGCAGCCCGGGACAGGCGCTGCACATGTCGGAGGGCGTTCTGGAGCGCTACCTCATTGAGATCGACGGCGCCTTCCGCGGCCGGGTGCTGAGCTACAGCCGCACCGCGGGGCTCAATGAGGCCTACTTCAGGCCGGAGGTCACTCCGCTGCAGGTCCTGACCAGCCACTACATCCGGGCGCGCGAGGATGTGCCGTGGACCGAGGCGCTGGATCGGGCACAGGCGGAGACGGGGGCTGCAGATGACACTGACGGCCGATGAGCGAAGGCGCATGCACGAGCGAGCACACGAGGCCCTGAGGGCGGCGCGCCGGTCACGCTACCCCGTGGTGCTGGTGACCGGGATCGGCGACCAGGTGGACGCTGACGTATGGGTGGCGTTCGCGGCCGATGCTGAGCTTGCGGTGCTGGACATGCTTGAGTGCGCCGACCAGCCGGACTTCCAGCGTGCGGCTGCCACCTGGCCGACACTGGCCGACTGGCTGCGGCAGCAGGCCGCGGACCACGGCGGCATCGTGGTCATCGACCTGGACGCAGTGGTGACGCAGTGGGAGGACGGCGACCGTCGCCGATTCTACTTGAAGCTGCTGAAGAGCGAGACCAGAAGCAGGGACACCGGCGAGTCAATCCCCATCGTGGCCGTGAGCAGTCTCGCGCTGGACTACCGCCTGCCCGAAGACGCGCGCGACCAGGGGATCGTGATCGACCTGCTGACATAGAACCAGTCGGGCGAGGACGCGGCGTGCCGTCAGGACCGCCTCAAGGGGGCCTCATGATGGAGATGATGCTGTCGCACCTGATCGACACGGCGCCCGGTTTCCGCGCGGCCGTGAACATCGTGCAGGAGCAGGGGGACGCAGAGAAGGCGGGGGCCTTTCTGCCCACTGAGCGGGCCGCGGAGGCCCTGTTCGACCTCGGCAGGCAGCTTGAGCCACGGGCCAAGGAACGTGCCCGGCTGATCACCGGGACCTACGGGACGGGCAAGAGCCATCTCGCGCTGGTGCTGACCATGCTGTATCGCGGCCAACATGAGGCCGTGGCGCCGGTGCTGTTGCGACTGAGCCAGAAGTATCCCGGGCAGGCCGAGGTATTCTCCCAGCAGATCTGCGCGATCACCGGTGACCGCCCCTACCTGGTGGTGCTCATCGAGGGCGACCAGGACAGCTTCAACACCGCGCTGGTGAGAGGGCTCCAGCAGGCGCTGTCACGCGCAGGGACCGGCGATTACATGCCGCCCACTTACTTCTCGGCCGCCGCCGATCGGCTCAGGGAACTCATGGAGAACAACGAGGCGGCCGAGCGCCTCGAGGCGGGTGCTCGCACTGAAGGCTTCGCCTCTGCCACCGCGTTGGCCGAGCGGCTCGAGAGCGGCGCTGTAGAAGTCAAGGACCTGGAGACCTTTGAGCGGCTCCACCAGCAGGTGTGCTTCGGGGCTCCCTTCCTGCCCGAGACGCGGCTTCACGCTGCCGAGACTTACCAGGATACGGTCAGCGACCTCGTGGAGGGCGGGGACTTCGCGGGGATCGTCGTGATCTGGGACGAGTTCGGTGCCTTCATGGAGCAGATCGTCCGCGACCCCGGAAGCGGGGAAGGGTTGGCGGTGCAGCGCTTCGCTGAGGCGTGCCAGGACAGCGGCGAGCATCCTCTTCACCTCTATCTGATCGCCCATCGGCACCTGGCCAGCTACATGCGCCGGGTCAAGGACACGATGCACTTGACGCCGTCGCAGACGGCCGAGTGGGAGCAGGACTTCAGGAAAGTGGCAGGGCGTTTCCACGAGTTCCCCATGGAGAGCGAGCCGGAGGAACTCTACAGTCTCATCGACGACGTCCTCATCCAGAAGACCACCGACGGTTGGACCCAGTTCGCGCGCGAGCACGACAGCGAGTTCGAGATGCTGGCTGAAGTCGCCTATGAGGCGGGACCGTTCCCCGATCTCTCGTACAGCAAGCTGCGTCAGACGGTGGTTGAGGGCTGCTACCCGCTGGCCCCGATGACCGCTGCGTTCCTGCCTCGCATCGCGGAGCTGGTGGCTCAGAACCAGCGGACACTGTTCACCTTCTTGTGCGGTGATCACCCAGGCACCGTTGCCACCTTCTTGGCGCAGACGCCCGTACCGCAGCCGGGCGAACGGCTGTCTTTCGTCACGTGCGACATGCTCTGGGATTACTTCGAGCAGGCCGTGCGCGAGGACAGAATCGGGCAGACGACCTACCGGCGCTACCGAAATGCAGTGGCCAACTCGTCGCTTAGTCCCGATGACCAGTTGGGGCTGCGCCTGATCAAGGCGTTGGCCTTGTTCGACCTAGTCCGCGAGGGCGACCCGGAACGTGCCTCGGAGTTGCCGGCGGGGGAGCAGCAACTGGCGCTCGCATTGGACATGCGGTCAGAGGGAGAGCGAAAGATAGTTGCAGAGCGCCTCGAGGAGTTGTCACGCATCGGCAGCTCGCGAGTGGCAGTGTGCGGCAGGGATGGAGTGTACCGCCTGATCTCCGGCTCCGGCACGGAATTGCAGGAGGCCGTCGAGCAGATCATCGAGCAACGCGGGCCGACTCTGAACGTTGCCGCCTTCCTGCGAAAGCGCTGGGGAAAGAGCGGACGGTCTGAAACACAGTTCCGTTTGGGGTTCAGTGATTCGGTGGATGCGCTGCTCGGGCACGCTGATGTCGTCAGCAGGACAGTCGAGATCGTGCCAATCTTGGCGGAGGAGATTGCGAACGTAGGGCAGTGGTTGAAGGACATCGGTGGAGGGGAGTTCAAGGACGGTGTGTTGTTCCTCGCTCTGCCCACTGAGGACCCTCATGTCGGTGTCATCAGCAGGCGCTCACTGGAACTGGCCGAGAATCTGCAGGTGATTGTCGCCCGGCCACCCAAAGCCCTTCACGGCTTGAGAGAGATGGTCGCGCGCATCGATAGCCTCGAGGAGGTGGCTCGACAGCACACGGGGCTATGGGGGCCCCAAGGGGAGCGCCGCGACGAATGGGATGCGG
The DNA here is from genome assembly GCA_029820915.1 of Candidatus Zipacnadia bacterium. Taxonomy (GTDB): domain Bacteria; phylum Armatimonadota; class Zipacnadia; order Zipacnadales; family UBA5352; genus JALGVA01. The sequence goes on from JALGUI010000032.1 coordinate 7,545, forward strand.
ACTATCAGAATGCCGTCAGCAGCTTGACCGAACTCATGGCTCCCGCAGCCTTGCGTCAAGACGCACGTGAACTGCAGCTCGACTGCTTCTGGCAGGGCAGCCCCCGGACGTGCCGCACGTGGACTGATTTGCGAGAGCTTGTAGACGAGGCCATGGCGACGGCGTTCGCGAAAGCACCGCGTACGAATGACGAGGTCATGAAGCCAGCGAAACGAGATGGCCTCGCGGCCGCGCGGCGCGCTGTCGTCGACAAACTGTTGGACCCCCGGGGCCCAGAGCTACTTCTTAGAGAGCGCGACCAAGCGCAGGCCCGGCTCGTGCGACTGCTCCAAAGCTTTGACATGCTCAAGTCCGCACCCAAGCCCCACGTCGGCCGCCCCAACCCCGACGAGGACGCCGGATCGGCCGCCGTCTGGGACTACCTGCAGGAGTTCGCGCAGGCCCTGCACGATGCTCCCCAGGACGCGACGAGTGTGACGGCGGTGCTTCGTAGCTCGCCCTACGGGCTCGGTCAGAGAGTGCTCCCGCTTGTCATGGCCGCCGCACTGCGGGAACCCATGCGGAACGGCAACATCGTGGCGGAACGCAGCGGGCGAGGTGGCGAATGGGTAGCACAGTCCATCGACAGCGAGACCCTTGACGAAGTTGTCAGCAAGCCTGAGGTTTACAGGTTCAGGTATGTCGAGGTCACCGAACCGCAACTCCGCGCCGTTGAGGGACTGATCGCGGCACTCGCCGGTGAAGAAGCCGTCCCGGAAGGTCGACAGAAGCTGCTTGAGGAGGCCCAAACACAAGTCGCCTCATGGTGGGGTCGTCTGCCGCACTACTGCCAGCAGACTGAGAAGATATCGCCGGGGGCACTCCGCTTGCGCGACAACATACTCCGTCCCTTGGTGCATCCCAGTGCTGATGCGCACCGCCTACTTATTGATGAACTCTGGAAACGTCTGGGCGATGTCCACGACTTGAGTCGAGAGGGGTTTGAGGAGGCGTTCTCCGCTCTGGTCGCAGAGATCCAAGGGACGGTCGATAGCCTGCCCACCAGGATTGCGGACGAACTCCGAGATGGGCTCTTGCTCCAATGCGAGCCAGGAGAAGAAGCGGTGGCGAAAGCTCTCTGCCAATGGTACGCCGACTTGCCCCAAGCGACCCGAGACTACTGTCACCAGCAAGACGCCGGAAAACTGCAAGAGTGGTTCCGGACGGACAGCGCGCCTTTGATGGACCTCTGCGCTGCAGTGATGGGGCGGCCGATCGCGGAGTGGAATGACGCCAACGTGGGTCACTTTGTTGGCCGCATACAGGCCGCTATGCAGATGATCCAAGAGTGGACGCCGCCACCGCCGACGTCATCGCCATCTTCTTCGGGCGCAGGAGACACAGGCGCGACTCCGATGCCGCCGCCTGGGACGGCAGTGTTGACGGTGCATGCCGACTTCGGCGATGGGACGCGGACGATCACCCGACAGTTCCCCGCGATCAGTCCTGAGGAGTTCAGCGAGACCGCCAAGGTGCTGCTTAGACTTCTGACGGCGAATCTCGCCGACGACCAGTCGCTGCGCGACGGCGAGAGGGAGAACGTGCTCCTGCAGTTGGTCCGGCGGGTGTTCGGCGATGCCTGATATCCGCATTGTCATCGACCCGTGTCAGGAGGGGCATCCAAGCGCTTCAGACCTCGTGGTGGAGAGCGAGGCCGACTATTACGCGGCGCGACGCAACCTCCGCCAAGCACTTGCTGATGATACCGACTTGGTCGTGTGGGTAAGGTCTGAAGGTCTCGCCACTCGCTTCGACGACCTCTCGCGCGAACCACGCGTGGTAACGCAGCGGTACGACCTTCGCAACGAACTCGCGGCCGCCCTGGGCGCGGCCGGCATACCGGAGATCATCACTCCCGAGATCATCCGCGAGTTCGACCTCGTAGTCAAGGCGCGCAGCCGCGATAGTACTGAGACGCAGAGCACAGCGACCTGGTGCATACGCGCACTCTTGGGGGACTTGTGGACTGCGTCTTCACGCAGCCCTGGTGACCTCCAGACCATCCTGCTTGACCTCGCCACCGATGACCGTCCGTCCCTCCGCGGACTTCTCGCTTGGCGGCTGGGGAAGTGGGCAGACGCCGCCGGTGGCGACAACGTCTGGAGGTGGCTCGCAGACAACCCCGTAGACCACGCGCGATGTCTGCTTGGCTGTATGGCCGTCGGCGGGTATGGCGACATGGCGATCCAATGGCTTACCCAGGCCGGTTTCGACGCGGACACAGTGCGCCGGGGGATGGAACTCGCGCGCGAGCACACGGCGGACCCCGCGCCCATCCCCTCAGAGGTACTGGCCTCCATCATCCGCAGCCAACTGCCACGCGAACTCGGGCGTCGGCTTGTGAGTGGGGGCGTCTCGGCTCTCGATGCCGCGACAGCACGGACCGAAGCCGAGCAGAGAGCGGTGCTTGGCTACCTGCGCGAACGAGCACAACAGGGCCATCTCTTGACCGCGAATGAGAGTGACCAGATCGCCTCGTGGTCGCAGAGCTGCACGGCCGGACCCCTGTCGCGGCAGCTCACATTTGCAGCATCGCTGCTGGCAGAACGCGACATGCCGCCGCCGCTGCCGGCGGATGCGAGCTGGTCACAGGCAGTCCACTGGATTGAGCGCCACTACATGCCGGCGTATGCAGCGCGTGCGGTCAGTGGACGGTTGGAGGAGACCTCAGATGCCGTCGCGAGCTTCGAGGACTGGTTGTGCGACCACTACCAGTCTCTCATGCAGGAGACTGAGGCCGGACTGCAATGGACGTGCGCGCGGGCCGAGAGGTTGGCCGAGGACGCACTAGTGGTCCTGGTGCTCTTGGATGGCGTGCCCCTCCCAGTCGCGCGCTGGCTGAAGCAGTCGCTCGGCGAGGAAGAGGGGGTCTCGGTAGCGTCCGAACGTGTCTATCTGGCACCACTCCCGACCCTGACGCGCTTCGGCAAGCCAGTGCTGCTTTCGGCTCGGCTGCCCGACCAGGCGCGGGCGGGCGAAGTCGATGCGCTTGTCGGGACCTTCGCGGTGCAGCCCGCCTCCTGCCAAATGGCCGAGAAGATTGGGGATCTGGCCATGCTACGGCCCGGGAGGGTGGTACTGCACCACTTCCGCACTGTGGACCGGGATCTCCTGCATAGCCCCATGGCCTCTCTCGACCGCTGGATCGACTGCCACACCATTGTTGCGGGGCTGGCGGAGGACCTGAAAGCATTGGTGCGCAAGGCACGCGCCGAGGGAGTTCCTCTCTGGTTGTGCTGCGCGAGCGATCACGGCTGGACCGAGCTGCCAGATTCGGCCGTCAGTCCTGACTTGCCATCCTCTCTGGACGAGGCGGCCATTACCCACCGTCGAGCCATAGCGGGAACCGCCGACGGGACGTGCGGCATTCCGCTACCGAGGGCGCGGTTCTTCCTCCCCGACGATTTCACGGTTGCCCGCGGCTATACGTACTTCGGGCGGCGGCCCCATGGCGCAGTTCACGGCGGGGCGACGCCGCAGGAGATCGCGGTGTACGGCTTCTGGGTCACCACTGCTGCAGTCGAGGCGCCGCAAGATCTGGTCTTGCAGATCGTGGGGGAGGTCAGGCGAGCCGTCAAGCACAACGAGGCGGCACTGCGGTTGACCAACACCAACCCCGAATCCGTGGTGGTCAGCGAGATCAACTTGGAGCGAGTTTCCGTGTCCCCCAACCGCCTCCCTCTTGCCATCCGAGCGAGCGGATCGGAGGAACTTGGCGTCATCTGTGACGCGTCCGGATGCGGAGAGGCATTCCCGGTGTCAGGCACCGTCTCCTGGCAGACGACGTCGGGAATGCGCCGCACGCAAAGGATGGAGTTCTCAGTGCCGACGCGAGGCGCGGCCACGACGGACCGGGAGTTCGAGGACATGTTCGAGGTGTAGGAGAGGAACGCATGAATGGATCGGGGCTCGACAATCTCATAGGCGAGTGCTTTCCCGATGTCTCGGTACACAAGGGCGTTGCGGGGAGCATAGGGGCAGGCGAGCGGGCAATCCCTGCCTTCGTGCGTGACTGGCTGGTCTCACGCTACAGTGTGGGCGGTGAGCCTGACCGCTCGCGCATACAACAGTTCCTCGCCGAGCACCTACCCGACAAGCAGCAGCGCGAGTTCCTGCGCAACCGACTCATGAACGGGGAGCAGTTGACGCTTCTGGACGGCTATGAGGTTACGGTAGACCTGCGCAAGGGGGAGCGCGTTCTCAAAATCCCGGCTTTAGACATCTTCGATGCCAAGGTTCTCGGTAGCATAGTCGATCGAAACCCGCTGCTGCTTAGCGGTCCCGTATGGGGAGCGGGCCGGCTGGAGTACCGCTTCGGCGAACAGGGCGAAGTGTGGATGACCGAGTTTCACCCGATGCAGACGGCCAACGTGGACTTGGAGTACTTCCTCTCGCAGCGACAGCGTTTCACCGTGGATGAGTGGCGTGCCCTGCTGATGCGCAGCATGGGATACGAACCGGATCGTTACACGCCCACCCAACGAACTTGGCTGATCGCTCGTTTGGCGCTGCTCATCCAGCCCCGCGTGAACCTGATGGAGCTTGCGCCCAAGGGCACGGGGAAGTCCTACGTGTTCTCGCAGTTGTCGAAGTACGGCTGGCTCATCAGCGGCGGCATCGTAACCCGCGCCAAACTCTTCTATGACATGGCGGCTCGCCTTCCAGGCGTCATCACGCGTTATGACGCCGTGATCCTGGACGAAGTGCAGACCATCCGGCTTCAGCCTGAGGGCGAGATACTGGGCGCCCTCAAGGGCTTCTTGGAATACGGTGAGTTTCGCGTGATGGGCTTCTCCGGGAATTCTGAGGCGGGCTTCGCCCTGCTGGCGAACATCCCGATTGGCCCCGACGGAAAGCCCGCAGGCGGAGCACGTCGGCGCGAAAGCTTGTTTGAGACGCTACCGCATTGGCTTCGGGGCGAGGACGCTACGGCTCTTCTCGATCGCTTCCACGGCATGATCCCTGGGTGGGAGATTCCACGCATCCAGCGCGATCATATCGCCAATGGAGTGGGATTGCGCGCCGACTATTTCGCTGAGGTGCTTCACGAGCTTCGGCATCAAGAACAACACGCAGACTTCGTAAAGCAGTACACGACCGCTCCCGGGGATGCCGACAAACGCGACGTGACGGCCATCCAGCGCCTGGCCACGGCGTTCCTCCGCCTGTACTTCCCCGACCTTCATGTCGGCCGGGACGAATTCGACCACTACTGTCTGCAGCCAGCCCGCACGATGCGGTCGCTGATCCGTGAGCAGATGTCAATCATGGACCGTGAGTATCAGCGCCAAGTTGCCGCGGTGGAGTGTGTGCTATAACGCCCCCCATGGCCGCGAACTGGGTGGCCTTGCCCCCTAGAAACCCGGCCGGAAAGCGGCCTCTTTCGCGACAGCTACTGGTGTGTGAATGGCGCATCTGAGCGATTGCTTCACGCGGCCGCCGGTAGTTGGATCGTCTCCCGATTCGGC
>JALGUI010000557.1 GCA_029820915.1 Candidatus Zipacnadia bacterium
GCCGCTGGTGCTTACTTGCGGAAGACCGCGTGCTGTAACCTGCTCCCAACGGCGTGTGCAGGTGAGGTCGCTTCGCGACCTCTGGGGAGTTTGCTGAGCAAACTCCAGAGCGCTCGCGTTGCGAGCGCAGGGCGCCCGCACTACGGCATGGTTCTCAGTGACCTTTTCTGAAGACAGAGTCGTACGATAGGTGCCCTCGCCTGTCGAGTCGTAGGTACTCGAACTCCCGCAAGCAAGCACTATCCCGGCATGCCGCCGCCGAACCCGCCGTCCTGGTCGGGCCAGACGTCCTCGAACCGGAACTGGCGGTTGTACATCTCGGCGTACAGGCCGTTGCGCGCCATGAGCTCCTCGTGGCTGTCCTCCTCGACGATGTGACCGCCCTCGATGACGAGGATCTTGTCGGCGTCGCGCACGGTCGAGAGGCGGTGGGCGATGACGAAGGTCGTGCGGTTGTGCCGCAGTTCCTCGAGCGCCTTCTGGATGAGCTGCTCGGCCTCGGTGTCCACCAGTGAGGTCGCCTCGTCGAGGATCAGGATGCGCGGGTCGGCCAGCAGCGCGCGGGCGATGGCCAGCCGCTGCTTCTGCCCGCCCGAGAGCTTCACACCGCGCTCGCCGATCAGCGTCTCGTACTTGTCCGGAAGCTCCTGAATGAACTCGTCCGCGTAGGCGCGACGTGCCGCGTCCTCGATCTCCTCGTCCGTGGCGTCGAGCCGCCCGTAGCGGATGTTGGTGCGCACCGTGTCGTTGAACAGGAAGGTGTCCTGGAGCACGAGGCCGATCTGCGACCGCAGGCTGTCGAGCGTCGCGTCGCGCACATCGACGCCGTCGATCAGCACCCTACCCTCCAGCGCGTCGTAGAAGCGCGGGATCAGGTTCACCAGGCTGGTCTTGCCCGCCCCGCTGCGCCCGACGATGGCCACCGTCTCGCCCGGCTCGGCCGTGACCGAGACGTCCTGCAGCACGATCTCGCCGGTGGGGTAGCGGAAGGTGACGTCATCCACGGTCACCCGTCCCTCTGCGCGCGGTAGCTCGACGGCGTCCGGCTTCTCCTGCACCGCCGGCTCCTCGTCGAGGAGCTGGAAGATGCGCGCGAGCGAGGCCAGGGCGCGGTTGAAGACGTTGTGCACCCGCACCAGGCTGCCCACGGGCTGGTAGAAGCGCTGCATGTAGGCCAGGAAGGTCACGACCTGCCCGCCCGTCGCCAAGCCGGTGGTGGCCAGGGCCGCGCCGTGCCAGATCACCAGGACCAGCCCCACCGACGTCACGAAGCCCATGAACGGGAAGAACGTGGACCACAGCCAGATGCCCTTGATGTTGGCGCGGTAGTACTCGGTGCTGTCCTCCTCGAACCGCTCGAACTCGTGATCCTCGCGGCGGAAGGCCTTCACCACCTGCACGCCCTCGAGGCTCTCCTGCAGTCGCGAGTTGATGTCGCCCAGCTCCTCGCGGATGCGCTCGTACAGGGGCCGGATCAGGCGGGCGAAGATGATGATGCCCACCACGAAGACCGGCAGTGGGGCCAGGCCCACCAGCGCCAGCCGCCAGTTCTGGCTGAAGATCAGGATGACGGTGCCGATCACCATCAGGGAATCGGAGATCAGCGTGTCCACGCCGTGCACCACCATGTCCTCGACGGCGTTCACGTCGTTGGACACGCGCGACATGGTGTCGCCGGTGCGGCGGGACTCGAAGAACGACAGCGACTGGCGCAGCAGATGCCGGTAGGTGCTCAGTCGAACGTCCAGCACGAAGCGCTGCCCGAGCCGGTGCATCACGTTCATGCGCAAGGCGCCGAAGAAATGCTGCGCGAGGAACGTTGCCAGCAGCAGCCCGCCCAGGCGCGGCAGCATGTCGATGCGCCGCGCGCCGATCACGTCATCCCAGATCGGCCGGAGCAGCAGCGGGTAGTACAGGGCCGCGGCCGTGCCGCCAAGCATCCCGACCAGCCCGAGCACCAGCCTCGGCCAATGCGGCCCGAGATAGCGGGCGAACCAGCCGAGCATGCGGCGGTCGGTTACCGAGAGCGGCTCGACCTGCTCCTGGTACGGGTCGGCCTCCCGGTGGTGGCCACCGCGACCGTGCCCCCGTCCGTGTCCTCCTCCGAACATGTGCACGCTCCTCTGCGACCATGACGCCGGTCCGTCTGCACCTGGGGGTCCGTGGGAGCGAGGTGGAGATCCGGAACGGCCACAGCATCGGCGGCCCACACACCCGCCTGCGCGGGACATGCATTATACGGCGACCGCGCGCTACTGGCAAGCACGTCGCCGGCCCTGCGTGTGACCGATCTCAGCATGTAGACCGCGACGGCCAACGGCTTCCTCACCCCCTCCGGCTGCTGCACAGCCTCCTTCCCCTCTCCCTGCCGAGCGCCGCTCTGGCGAGCGTCACTCGGAGGCGTGAGAGGCGGGACGGCAACGACGAACGGCCGGGCGGGCTCGGAAGCCCGCCCCTCCTGACGGCAACGACAGGAGCGGCCGGCGCACAGCGCCGCTGCCGCTGTCGTTCCGTGGCCCGGGCACTCTTGCCCGGGCG
>JALGUI010000558.1 GCA_029820915.1 Candidatus Zipacnadia bacterium
CCGGCTCACCCACCACCTCGAGGCGCAGCACATGGTCGCCGGCGGCCAGCTCGCGACGGCCCAGCGGGAGCCGCTGCCCGACCACGGACGGCGCCCGGTGCTCGTAGCGCGCTACCTCCTCCTGCCCATCCAGCAGCACCCGCACATCGCCGCGATCGGTGAAGCCGAGCAGCTTGACGAACACCTCACCGGCCAGGTCCTGGTCGAGGCGGAACGGCATCTCCAGCCACCCGCCGCGCTCCGTGGCGCGCAGCACCACGATGTCGAGGCTGTCCAGCAGCCCGATGCCGTCGGGCGCGGGCGGATCGCCGGTGCAGGCGGCGTCGAGCGCGCGCAGCCACAGCCACCCCTCGGGCGCGTCGGCATCGCGCGTCACGTGCAGCAGCGTGGCGAACTCCAGCGGCTCGTCCGGCGTGGCCAACGCGCGCACGGCCTCCGCGCGGTCGGTGCCGCCGCTCATGCCCTCGGGCAGCACACCGGCGGTCTGCAGGTGCAGGTAGTGCTGCCTGCCGCCGACGAACTGGGCGCTGGTAAGGCCCTCGGGCACGGGCGCAAGGTCGCCCCGCAGGTACCAGTGGCGCTCGGCCAGCACCTCCCCGGCCCGCCGCACGGCGACGCGATCGATCACGAGCGTCCACTGCCCGCGCTTGCGGATGATGTGCCGGTCCCAGTCGGCGTCCCCGACGCCCTCCAGCGCCGCTCCGACGGCCAGGTAGTCGTCCGCCTGCCCGGCGTAGCGCAGCCGGGCGTAGCGGTGCAGTTGGCCGGGCCCGGCGCCGTCGAGCGCGACGGCGACGCCGTTGCCCGCGATGACGGTTCCCGAACCGGACAGACTGCGGCCCGTCCGCGAGGACCAGGTGGCGCCGTCCTCCTGGAGGATGACGACGCAGTTCGCGTTCTGATAGGCGTGCTGCCCGCCGGAGATGCCGTCGAAGAGCAGGTAGAAGTCGTCCGCCCCCCACCCCTCGCGCAGCGACAGCTTGTCGAAGCACTGCTCGCACTCGGCGGTGACCACGAACAGCCCGCCCCGGTTCCATCCGGTGGCGTCGATGGTTTCGTACCAGAGCTGATCGAGCGGCGCCACGCTCACCCCCAGCAGGTCCTCGCGCGGCTCGATCGGGTCGTCGGTGCAGAAGGCGCGCAGGTACTCGTCACAGGAGCCGCCCATGGCGGCGCAATAGCGCCCGTAGGCCTCTCCCTCTCGGTAGCCGCTGAGGAAGCCGGTGTCCCCGGTGGCGACGGCGCACGCCGACAGATAGCTGCGCGGCCCGCCGCCGCGGCCGTGCGCGATCAGCGCCCGGTCGGCGGCCTGGCGCAGGGCGTCAGAGCTGAAGTACTCGTCGCGATCCGTGGCCAACGCGTAGACGAGGGTGTCGTAGAGCGAGGCGGCCCACTGGTGCCCCCAGTTGTCCTCGGTGGGCTTGGCGGAAGTCAACTGGGGAGCGAAGTAGCGGTCCGCGATGTCCAGCCAGCGCCGGGCTTCTTCGAGCCCAAATCGCCGCAGGAAGAAGCGGCCACCGTAGAGGCCGTCCAGGCCGGTGCGCGTCCCGTGATTGCTGCGGATGGTGGTGCGCTCGGCCTCGCGCGCGATCTTGTCCGGACCCTCGGATGAACGGTAGACGTAGAGCCAGTCCTCGTCGAACTTGTGCCTGGTCTCGTCGAAGGCCGGGTGGTCGCGGATCAGGTCCCAGACCGTCAGGATCGTGTTCAGGAAGCCGTGGGTCTGAGGCGGGGCGTCGGTGCGCAGGTTGAGTACGTAGTGGTCGAACCAGTAGCGCAGCTCGCGCGCGAAGACCGGCAGGTAGCGCTCGTCGCCCGTGCGCAGGAAGCCGATGCCGGCCTGGGCGATCTGTACCTGATAGTTCCAGCTCCCCGCGCCGCCGACGCGCGTCCACACGCTCTCGTCGTCACCCAGGAACCGTTCGCTGTACCCTGTGATCTCGCTCTCCCACCTCCCCAGCTTGACGAGGTTGAGATACCCCAGTTCCGCGCCCTGCTCCTCGACGTGCGCCAGCAGGGCCTCGGTCGCGTCGGCCGCGCCGGCGGGGTCACTGCCGCCGACCATCAGCACGTGAGCGCCGGTGCCGAGGGGATCCCGGATGGTGCGCACGACGTGGCCGCCGGGGCTGGGCCAGGAGTAGTCGGTGAAGTCGTAGCAGTGCAGGTAGAGCCGGCGGGCCATGCGGCTGTCCATGAGGTTGCCGAGCACGATGACCGGCCCCGGCCCCAGGTCGGCCGGGTCCGCCGTGTCGGGCACGATCGACGGCCTGCTGCCGGTGAGGCGCTCCAGCCCGGTGGCGAGTCGGTCGGCGATGGCCGGGTACTCGCCCTGCTCCGGGTTGACGATGACGGCAGTCGGCGCGTTCAGCGCCAACTGCAGGGGCGCGGTCTCCTCGAGGGGCGGCAGCTCCTGGGCCTCCCCGGGAAGCAACAGGCCGATCGTCAGCAGCGAGACCATGACCGCGGCGGCGAGCTCTGACGGCATGTGCGTGATTCTCCTTCAGGCAGCCGGCGACTGATAGCCCGGCGAGCCGTGC
>JALGUI010000559.1 GCA_029820915.1 Candidatus Zipacnadia bacterium
CTCGACCCCGCGACCGAGGTCGAGGTCGCCGCGCCCGAGGGCGTGACGCTGCTCGACCGAACGAAGCCGGGGCACGGCGGTGGCCGGTCGCGCTTCTACTTCCGCGCCGACCGCGGGATCGCCGATGGCGAGATCGTGCTCGCGCCCGCCGGCGTCGAGCCGATCCGCGTGCCGCTCACCGTGCGGACGTACCGCGAGGACATCGAGCACTGGGTCGCACAGGTGGCGGGCGTGGACCCGAGCGAGAGCAAGCGCGGGCGTTCCTACTACACCGATGAGATGATCGCGACCGCGCGCGAGAACCTCGAGGCGCACCCGGAGCTTGCCGAGGGCATCCGGCGCGGGACGCGCTACGACTCGATGAGCAACGAGGAGGTCTTCGCCGCGCTGCCGTCGTGGAGCGTGCCGCGACAGTGCTACTGCAACTGGCCGTGCCCGTACTGCGGCGAAACCATCTACGCCCACAGCGGCTTCTACCCGTGGAAGGCGAGCAACAACACCGCCTGGAAGCTGCAGTGCCCCGACTGCGGACGCTGGTTCCCGACCAACGACTGCGCGGCCGACGACTTCACCTCCGGCGACCACCCCGACGACGGCTGGGGCTTCCCGCTCGGCCCGGAGCGCGAGAACCACGCCGGCTGGGTCGCCTACTACAACCACCACATCCTCTGGCAGTACCTGGGCGGGGAGCTGCGCCGGCTGTCGCTGCGGCATCTGCTATTGGATGACGACGAGGCCGCGCACAAGGTCGGGCTGCTGCTCGCGCGCATGGCCTACGTCTACCCCGGCATGAACATGCGCTGGCAGCAGGTGGACGACCACTACCTGCGCGCCGGGCGGCTACTGATCGACGGCAACTGGGAGCGGACGCAGATCCTGGTGCCCGCCTGCGAGGCCTACGACGCCGTGTGGGAGGCGCTGGGCGAGGACCAGGCGCTGGCCGACTTCCTCGCGACCAAGGACCCGGCCATCGAGACGCCCGACGACGTGCGCGCGCTGATCGACACGAACCTGATCCAGGTCTTCGGCTGGGACTGGCTGCGGCGCGAGCTGTCGGGCGGCAACATGGGCGCGCGCGAGCGCGACCTGGCGTACATGGCCGTGTGCGCGAACATGGGGCCGGTGACCGACCGCTGGATCGAGGAGCTGTTCACGCACGCGTACTCCTCGGGGCTGAACAAGGGCGGCTTCGATGACGAGACGCTCATCAACACCATGACGCGCGAGGGCCCGGTATGGATCGCGGCGCTGGGCTACGCGTATGGCTACCTGCCCAGCAAGTCCGATATGGCGGAGATCCTCGCGCGCGTCGAGTCCGACGAGTGGGGCTCACGCTGCAACCTCTACGATGACGCGCTCTACCCCAAGCTGCGGGCGGAGTTCGACGCGTGGCCGAACATGATCGTGGCCGGGCAGTTCGGCCCGAGCTACGGCGATAGCGGCGCCGCCCAGGGCGCGCGCTACCCCGACGGCATCGTGGCGGGCCTCAAGCTCCCGTACATGCGCGCCTACCGCCGCTGGCCGACCGACAACATCGCGCGGGCGCTCTACCGCGCCGGCGCGCCGAGGATCGAGCTGTTTGAGCCCAACGTGTGGGACCAGGTGGTCGCGCACGCCGAGCGCGTCGGCCCCGCGCCGCCGTTGGAGAGTCGGGTCATGGACGGGGTCGGCTTCGTCTTCCTCGAGTCGCGCGCCGACGCCGAGGACGTGGGCGAGCGGGCCGGGCTGGCCTTGCGCTACGGCTACGGGCGCGGCCATCACCATCACGACAACCTGAACGTCGAGTTGTTCGCGCACGGGCTGGACCTGACGCCGGAGCTGGGCTACCCGTGCTGGGCGCACCCGATGGGCAACACCAGCTTCGTGGCCCACCACATCACGGGGATGATCGACCGCAAGCCGCAGTACAACAGCGCGATCTCGCATGGCACGCTCGAGCTGTTCGCGGGTGCACCCGAGGCATCGTTCGCCGACGTCTCCGCCGAACCCGACGGCTTCCCGAACCGCTTCTACCGCCGGGCCATCTGCCTTGCCGACGCGCCCGGCGGGAACGTCTATGTGTTCGACGTGCTGCGCATGGCGGGCGGGGACCTGCGCACCTGGTGCTTCCACGGCCCACCCTTCGACGACTTCACCTCGAGCCTGAACTTCGGGCCCGTGGGCGAGGAGGCGCTGCAGATCGAGCGCATTGGGCGGGGGCTGGCGAACAACATCGTCGAGCCGCAGAGCGCGGACGCCGACGATGACGTGTGGGCCGACTGGCAGTACCAGGAGCAGGACGTCCGACTGCGTGTGCACGTGTTGGGGGCGGAGGGCCGGCGCTACATCACCGCGCGCTGCGCCAAGCCCGACATCCCGCCCATTCGCTACCTCTTCGCTGAAGACGAGGCCGAGGACGGCGCGAGCGAGTTCGTCTCCGTCTGGGAGCCGTACCGCGCGGAGGGCGAGAGCTTCATCGAGCGCATCGAGCGCCTGCCGGTCGAGGGCGACGCCGGAGAGGGCGAGTTCGCGCCGGTGGCGGTGCGCGTGACGCTGGC
>JALGUI010000560.1 GCA_029820915.1 Candidatus Zipacnadia bacterium
TCGCAGCCGGCCTCGACGAGCCACTGCCAGTTGTCCTGCAGCATGTGCGTGATCGGGTAGGGGATGGACATCGTGTGGATCTGCATGAGATAGCTGAAGAGGTAGAGATCGTTCGCCGTCACCTGGCGCCAGCGCTCGAACTCGCGCGCGTACTCCGCGTTCATGCGGCCGCAGTCCGCGTCCGGCGTCATCGGGTGCTTCAGGCACCGCAGGAAGGGCGCGAAGCACAGCGCGACGTTGTCGGCGAGCTCCACCGCCTCGGGCGCGTCGGCGTAGTTGACGTAGGCCAGCGCGCTCAGGCGCCGGTCGGGGTGGTCGGCCGCCACGCGCTCGGCGACGGCGTTGACGAAGCGCAGGTAGGTGTCGGTGCGGCGCAGGTGCTCGGGCCGGAAGCGCGACGGCTCCCGCGGCTCGAGCGCCGCGCACTCCGGGCACTCGCACCAGCCGAAGCCGTCGTTGGGCCACAGGCCCACCATCTCGATGTGCTCGTGGTTGGAGAGGAACGCGCAGACGCGGTCGGCGACGGTCTCCGCGACCGCCGGGTTCGAGGTGCAGAGCTGGCCGTCGGGCGAGCGCTCGCCATCGAGGAGCGCGTACCACTCGGGGTGGTCGGCGAAGAACTCGCCGGGTGGCAGGAACCAGCGGAAGCTGTGGTGGCCCATGGTGGCCGTCATGCCGCGGGCGACCATCTCGGGCTCGAGCAGCTCGAGGTAGCGCTCGACGGAACCCTCGATGTTGGCGAAGACCATGAAGCGGTTGAAGCGGTTCTTCGCCATCCACTCGATGTGGTGCACGTAGCCGGCGTCGATGGGCATCAGGTTGGTGAACTCGCGATGCCTCATGGCCGGTTCGGCGACATGTTCGCCGCCCGGCAGCGTCACGGCCGGGACGCGCGGGATGATCTCCCCGCCCTCCCAGGCGTGCAGCCACACGCAGCCGAGATCCTCGAGCAGCGCGTAGACGGCGTGCAGGACCGCGCCGGGGCCGTCGCCGAAGATGTCCGCCCCATCGGCGTGGACGCGCCAGCCGTACGCCCCGCGGCGCTGCCGGCCGCCGTTGTCGTCTGTAGGGCGCGGACCTGTGCCGCGCCTGCCGTTGTCGTCGCCGTCCCGCCGTTGTCGTACGGAGGGGCGGGCTTCCTTGCCCGCCCGCCGTTCGGGCGCCGTGCCCACCCGCAGCACCGGCGCATCGCCCGGCGGCCCACCCTCGCACAGCGGGAAGCGCCCGCCCGTCATGATCGCGAGGTAGCGGCTCAGCTCGCGGGCGGCGAAAGCAACGGCCAGCGGCGAGTCGGGCTCTGTGACCACGCTCGCCGCCGGCTGGTTGTCGGCTCTGAGTATGAGGCTCATGTGTGTGCCGGCCTCGCCTCGGTCGCCTCTCCTAGCTCGACGGGGTCGGCGTGGGCGGCACGCCTGCGCCGGGATCGACCGGAGCCTGCGGGGCAGCGGCCGCCGCGCCCGACAGCCCGAAGTTGTCACGGTAGGCGATAGCCAACAGCGCCGCACTCAGTGGCACCGTGATGATGAAGCCGATGGCCACCGCGCTGCCGACGGCGTTCATGAGGCCAACGACGAGCACGAACAGGATCCAGCCCATCAAGTTCTCCTTGGTCTTACTGATCGACGCCGTGATGGCGGGCCAGAAGCCCATGCCGCCCTCGACCACGAGCGGCAGTGCCAGCACCACCAGCGCTGAGGTGACGAACACACCGACGCCGCAGCCCAAGATGCCGAGAACCGCAATGATCCCGCCCACGATGGCCACGAGGAAGGTCTGCACGAACATCTCGAAGCCCTTGCCGACGTCCCCGATCTCCGGCGTGTATTCGGGGTCCCTGAGCTTGCGGAAGACGATCCACAGGTAGCCGCCCATGAGCGGGCCCCAGAGCAGTCCGCCGGTGATGCTGCTGCCCAGACCCACGATCAGGCCCAATATCAGGTGTGTGACGATGTCCTTGGAGATGAGCTGCCAGGCTTCAGAGAACCATTCGCCTGTCTTGACCATGACGTTCCTCCCGGTGCGTGACTGAGGTGGTTGGCTCGCCCCGCTGAGTGCCATTGGTCAGGCGGGGCCTGCGGGCCGCCGCCGTGTATGACTCCGCCGGGCGCACAATACAAACACCCCGGCGGCCCGATCGGCGCAGAGCCGAGGCCGATCGGACAACCGATGATGGTGTGCGTGCGGCCGCTGGCCAAGATGAGTCCTCGGTCCCGCGCGACCTGTTCGCACGGCTCCGTCGCTCCGTCACCCCCACGGTGTGGTCTGGATCAGCCACCCCCACGGTGTGGTCTGGATCAGCACGGACTTCGACGGCGCGTGTCCCTCCACCTCCTCCACGCAGGAAAGCGTGCGCAACGGGGCGAAATGCCCGTGGGATGGCCCCGGACGGCCTCCCGTAGCTCAGGTCGCCGCCGACATCGCACGAGGAGACGACGGATGACTGCAGAAACGAATGAAAC
The DNA here is from genome assembly GCA_029820915.1 of Candidatus Zipacnadia bacterium. Taxonomy (GTDB): domain Bacteria; phylum Armatimonadota; class Zipacnadia; order Zipacnadales; family UBA5352; genus JALGVA01. Next base: position 2,460 of record JALGUI010000560.1, read on the forward strand.
GGACCTGTCGGTCGTCATCCCCGCCTACAACGAGGAGAGGCGCCTCGCCCCCACCGTCGAGAAGGTCGTCGCTTACCTGTCCGCGCAGCCGTGGACCTCGGAGCTGATCGTCGTCGATGACGGCAGCGCCGACCGCACCTCCGAGCTGGCACGCGAGCTGCTGGCGGGCGCGCCGATCCCCGGCCGCGTGCTGGTCAATGACCGGAATCGGGGCAAGGGGTACTCGGTGCGCCGCGGGATGACCGAGTCATCGGGGCGGCTCGCGCTGTTCTCCGACGCCGACCTGTCCACGCCCATCGAGCACGCCACGGACCTGATGGCCGCCATCGAGCGTGGCGCGGACATCGCCATCGGTTCGCGCGTGGCCCCCGGCGCGGACATCGAGGTGCATCAGCCACTACTGCGCGAGATGGCCGGGCGCATGTTCTCGGTGGTGCAGCGCGGCATCCTCGGCACGCAGATCAAGGACACGCAGTGCGGCTTCAAGCTGTTCACGCGCGAGGCCATCGAGCTGGTCTTCCCGCACCAGCAGCTCGAGCGCTGGGCCTTCGACGCGGAGCTGATCTTCATCGCCCTGCGGCTGGGGCTGGATGTGGTCGAGGTGCCGGTGCGCTGGCGCAACGACCAGGAGACCAAAGTCAACGCGCTGGGCGACGGGATGACGATGGTCGCCGACCTGGCCAGGATTCGCCGCATGCACGGACACCTGCGGCCCCCGGTGCACGGCGCATGAGCGCCGCGTGACGGGCGCCCCGGAGCCGTAGGGCAACGCCGGATGCGCGGAGAGCAGCGGCACGAATATGACTGACGGCCCGTACTCGTGGAAGCTCCGAACCGCGCGAAGCGCCGCGACGTCGATCCCTACCCCAACGAGCAGGAGCAGCACCGCGGCAGGCAGGACGGCACGCCTGGGCAGCACCCTCTGGAAGCCCATGGCCATGAGCAGACCGAGGCAGGGCAACATGACCGGCGTGTAGCGCGGCGCCCAGCGCATCACGTGCCCGTCAACGAAAAACCCCTGCCACACCAACCCCAGGGCGGTTGCTACCGGAATGCCCACCAGCACCACCAGGGACGCCCGGGCGTGTGGGCCGAGTGGCGGATCATCGGGGCGCGGACGTCGCCATGACGCGAAGACCCCCGCCGCGCCCGTTAGCAGCACAGCCAGGGGCAGGAAGATCTGCCACAAGGGATTCGGACGTTCGGAGGGAGCGCCCGCAACCATGAGGGCGAACACGCGCGGCGTGTAGTAGCGGATCAGCCAGTGCGGCCACCACGTGCCGATGACGAGCTCCTCGAACGTGGTGAGCGTGAAGGCCAGGCCGTCGTAGGGCACAAGCAGGGCGTAGACGGGGCGCTCGAAGGTGGGGCGATCGGCGACGTTGAAGCTCGGCGTGCCGAAGACGACCTGATTGCGGATGAACCAGGGCGACGAGATGGCGGCAGCGAGGGCCAGGGCGGCCACGAGCCGTGCGGCAGCCCCTGGTCTCCAGAGATCGCCGTCGCGCCGTCTGGCGGCCACGATCACCGCGACGAGAAGCGGGACGGCGGCGACCGCCGCCGTCAGCTTGACGAGCAGGCCCAGCCCCAGGCATCCACCCAGCAGCAGGGCGTCACGCCACGGGCGCTCCGACTGCAGCGCGCGAGCGGCGAGGTAGATGCTCAGGCAGACCACCAGCACCGCGCCCGCCTCGTTGTTCAGGCTGCCCAGCACGTACTGGTAGGTCGGGAAGGTGCCCGCGATGGCGGCGCCCAGGCCGATGGCAGCCTGTCGGCCGGGCAGCAGTCGATGTGCGGCCGCCAGCACCAGCAGCAGCGACGCCAGGCCCATGGCGACGGCCAGCAGGCGACCGGCGGTGTAGACGGCGGCGACGCTGTGGCCGGAGATCAGCCACACCGGGGCCAGGAGGGCGTAGTAGACAGGCGGGTGATGGGCCTGCGGCGTGCGGTAGATCGGGCCATCGGCGGCCTGGAGGACGGTCGGGTCCGTGCCGGGCATGGGAAGACGGCCATCGGCGACAGACCGAACGTACATCAGGTGCCCGGGCTCATCGGGCGCGCCGCCGTGGGGGACGGTGAGGGCGTACAGGATGGCGAAGACGACATACGTCACGATGCCGGCCGCCTCCAGGGCCAGCCAGACGAAGCCGCGCCACCTGCCGTCCTCCCCCTTCGATAGCATCGCGCGGTCCACTTCGGCACATCGGGCGGGGAATCCTCCGGCACTGCGCGGAGCCGACGTGGTGGGGATGGCTTGCGGGC
>JALGUI010000561.1 GCA_029820915.1 Candidatus Zipacnadia bacterium
CTGGGGATTTCGCTCCGCGAACTCCAGAGCGCTCGCGAAGCGAGCACAGGGCGCCTGGACTCCAAGGGGAAGCACCTTGCCCTTGCCGTGTGCCGCCAACGCCCTCGTTGGCGGGTCGCCCGAAGGGCGACGACAGCGGCCCTCCGGGCCGCTCTGAACCTACTGCGGGCCCACCTGCTCGCTCACCTGACCGGGCTCCCAGCACCTTCGCGTTCATCGCGCGCCGCCGCGGGCAGGGCTTTCTGCACGTAACCGGAATGGCTGTCTGCCGTAGCGACAATGATCGGCGCGAGATGCAGGGCATCTCCCGGCCGCCACGGAGCGACAACGACGCGGAACGACGTAGACAGGGAGATCAGCGCGCGATGCACGAGCGCACCAGGCGGCTGGGGTCGGTCATCCGCAAGGAGCTGCGGCAGATGCGCCGCAACCCGGTTCTGATTCGCATGCTGATCGCCGCGCCGGTCCTCCAGCTCATCATGTTCGGCTACGCGGTCACGACCGACGTGAGGAACGTGCCCGTCGTGGTGTGCGACCAGAGCAACAGCCGCGAGAGCCGCGCCATCGTCGCCGGCATCCGCGCGGGCTTCTACTTCGACCTGATCGGCCACGTCGCCGACTTCCGCGACCTCAAGACCGAGCTCGACGCGGGCCGCGCCCAGCTCGCGCTGCACATCCCCATCGACTTCGCCCGCGACCTGCGCCGGGGCAGGTCCGCGTCGCTGGCGCTGTACATCGACGGCACCGACTCGATTACCGCCAACACCGCCGCCTCGTACATGGTCGGCCTGCTGCACGGCCACGCCCGGCGCATCACCCTCGCGCGCCTGAGCCGCGCGGGGATGCCCGGCGGCGTGCCCGGCGTCGAGATGGTGCCGCGGGTGTGGTACAACCCCGATCTGAGCAGCGCCAACTTCATGGTGCCGGGCGTCTTCGGCCTCATCATCATGGTCATCACGACCGTCTGGACCAGCCAGTCGATCGTGCGCGAGCGCGAGTTGGGGACGCTCGAGCAGCTCCTCGTCACCCCGGTGCGGCCCATTGAGCTGCTGGTGGGCAAGAGCCTGCCCTACGCGGCGACCGCGCTGGTCGCGGCGGCCGAGATCGTCCTGCTGGCGCGCTTCTGGTTCGGCATCCCCATCGAGGGCAGCGTCCCGCTGCTGTTCGGCCTCGCCCTGGTCTTCATCCTGACCAGCCTTGGCCTGGGCCTGCTGATCTCCACGGTCTCGCAGACCCAGCAGCAGGCGTTGCTGACCGCGTTCCTCGTCATGATGCCCGCGGTGCTGCTGTCGGGCTTCATGTTCCCGATCGAGAACATGCCGTGGATCATCCAGCAGGTGAGCTACCTGATCCCCTACCGCTACTTCCTGGAGATCGCGCGCGGCATCTTCCTGCGCGGGGTGGGGCTGGAGGTGCTGTGGCCGCAGGCGATCGCCCTGACGGTCTTCGGCGCGGTGCTCTTCACGGCGGGCGCGGTGTCGTTCCGCAAGCGGCTGTAGGCGCGGCGAACCGGGCAACGGCGACGGCGTGGGAACAGGATGCACCGGATGGGCAGGATGAACGGCAACGGCCGGTCGCGACGAGACTGTGTGAGTCGCTTTGTGGAGCAGGCCACCCGCCGACGCTTCGCGTCGGGCCTGTCAGCCGTCGCCGTCGTCTTTGCCGTTTGTAGGATAGGCTTCCAGCCTGTCTGCCGTTCGTTGTCGGCGCGGCGATGGCAACGGCACCACCAACGGCATTGACAGGTCCCGCCCCTGGGCGGGATCCTACGGTTAACGGCGAACGGCGCCTCCGGCGGTTGTTGTTGCCGTCTCCGTTCGGAGGGGTGGGACGTTCGCGCAGCAAGCTCCCCAAGGGACCGCACTGCGGTGCCCGGGACTACGGCAGACGCTGCGCGTCTGTCCCGCCCGGCCGTTGGTCGTTGTCGTTGCCTTGCAGGTGCTCTCCCCGCCTGCGGCCAACTAGCGAGTACCATGACACCGAGGGGGACGTGGCGGAGAGCCGTGCACATCGGGGGGCTGGTCACCTGCAGCCTCGTCGCCATCGTACTGCTCGCCATCCCCGTGTCCGCCCGCGCCGATGGCCTGCTCGCCCGCTTCGAGGCCGACCCGGCCGCCGCACAGGCGGCGCTCGATCTCGGACGGCAAGCCTTTGACGCCTGGGTGCTGCGCCATGAGCGCGTCACGCCCCCTGATGACCTGCCGGAGCTGCTCGGCGAGCGCAGCGGCGTGTTCGTGAGCGCTGTCCTGGGCGATGCCCCGCGCTGCTGCATGGGCAGCCTCTACCCGACGCGCCCCACGGTCGCCGAGGAGATCGTCCGCGCCGCGCGAGCCGCCGCCGGCATGGACCTGCGCTTCCCGCCCATCACCCCCGACGAGCTGCCGCGCCTGCGCCTGATCGTCTCCATCGTCGCCGAGCCCGAGCCGATCGCCGACCCGGCCACGCTCGACCCGCTCTCCGACGGGCTGGCGGTGCGCGGCCCGAGGCGTTGGGGAGTGGTGCTGCCCGGCGAGACGCCGCGCCACGAGCTGATGG
>JALGUI010000562.1 GCA_029820915.1 Candidatus Zipacnadia bacterium
GGCTTCCGGCTGGCGGCGCGGACGCTGGGCAAGATCGAGCGAATGTTCGCGGGCGACCTGACCGACGCGAATCGGCAGGCGCTTGCCGCCGCGATGGGCGTGGCCACGCGCGGCGAGGCGGCGTCCGGCGCGGAGGCGTGCGGGCTGGCGGTCGAGCTGGCTCATGCGGTCGATGAACTGCGGGCGGCCATCGAGACCGGGGCGCCGGTGGACCTGGCGAAGCTGGTGCTCCGCGTGCACGCCGAGCTGGCCTGCGTCGCGGCGGGGGAGCTGGGCGTGGAGATGTCGGCCCCGCGGGTGATCGAGGCGGCGCGGGGGGAGGCCGTGGACCTGGCCTGTCACCTGGCGGGCCTGCCGGAGGCGTTCGTGCCGGTGGTCGAGGTCCACTCCCCGTGGCCGGAGCTGTTGCAGGAAGCGCCCACGGCCGACGATGGCCGCGACGGTGCGCTGGCCGTCCGCGAGGTCCTGCCCGAGGACCCGGAGCGCGAGCTGTTGCCCTACGTCGTCGAGGTGAGCGGGGAGCGCGACGGCACACCGTTCGTCACGGCCTTGCCCATCGACGTGGTCCTGATCAAGCCGCTCAGCGTCGGCGCGACTCCGGAGCGCGTCTTCCGCGGCGACGAGCGGCGGGTGATGCTGACAGTGACGGGCCAGTGGCCGGCGGACGTGAGGCTGGCGCTCAAGCCGCCGGCGGGCGTCGAGGCCGAGCCGGCCGAACTCGCGCTGCGCGTGGGAGCAGAACCGGTTGAGGCGAGCGTGACCTTCCGCCTCGACGAGAGCGTGCATCTGGGCGGGCTCAAGGTGCCGTGGGAGGCCTCCAGTGATGACGCGCGCTACAATCTCCAGGGCGAGCTGCACCTGAGCGTCTCCGAGCCGGTGCCCAGTGTCAGCATCGAGCGCACCGGTCAGGCCCCGACCGTCGATGGCGACCTGGACGACGCGGCCTGGCAGCGCGAACCGGACATCCCGACGCTCAACCTGCTGGCCGCCGGCAAGTCCGCGAGCGAGAACACCGCGGTGTGGCTGGCCTACGACGACGAGGACCTGCACATCGCCTACCGCTGCGACGACTCGCAGATGAGCAAGCTCGTGGCCCAGTACTACGACCGCGGCGACCCGCTCTATCGCGACGACGACATCGAAGTCTTCATCCTGCCGCCGGGCGCGAGGAGCACGCTGCAGTTCGCGGTCAACGCGCTCGGGACCATGAGCGACAACTTCGGCAACGACGAGCCGTGGCGCGCGGCGGCGAAGCGGTACGAGGATCGCTGGACGGTCGAGATCGCCATCCCGTGGCAGGTCCTGGGTGTCGATGGCCCGCCCGAGCCGGGAGCGTCGTGGGGCATGCAGTTGGGCCGGCAGCAGAAGGCGAGGAGCGAGACCACCGCCTGGACGCCGGGAAGGGCCTTCAACATGCCCTCGGGCTTCGGGCTGGTCGTGTTCGAGTAGAGGGCGAACGGCTTCCTCACCACCCCGTTCCCCCTCCCGCGTGTCCCGCCCTTGGGCGGGACCAGGGAGGGGGGGCCCGAGCGCAGCTCGGGTCGGGGGAGGAAGTCGTCGTGGCGGTAACACCCAGATCGGAGGCATTCATCGATGGACTCACGACTTGAGGCCTTCCGCGAGGCGGGCCAGAGGGCCGTTGACTTCCAGCTTCAGCACCAGCAGGCGGACGGCTCGTTCATCTGGGACGAGGCCATCCGCGACGCCTACCACAAGCAGACGTACTCGTTGGGCTTGGCCGGGCGCCTGCCCGAGGCGCATCGGCTGCTGAACTGGATCGCTGCGGACATGTCGGTCCTTGCCGACTACCGGGGCGATGTCTACAAGCTCTCGTGGCTCTTCCAGGGCTGCCACCGCCTCGGGCGCTTCGATGTCTCGCATCCGGTGATGAACTGGCTGGTGCAGCAGCAGACCGAGTGCGGCGGCTTCCGGCACTTCCCGGGCGAGGAGTGGCTGCGCTGCCTGCCGACGGCGTGGGCCGGGGTGAGCGCGCTCTACTTCGGGCGGGTGGACGCGGCCGAGCGGGCCGCGCAGTGGTGTCTGGGGCTGCTCGATCAGCCCGACGAGGGCCGCTACTACTACCGCACGACGCTCGACGGGCGCCTCGCCACGCCGGACCTCGACGCGGGCGCGATGTTCATCGACATGACCGCCCCCGAGCAGCCCTACTGGGAGATCGGCTTGGCGCTGATGCTGATGGACCGGCTTTTCATGGCGACCGGCGACGGGGCGTGGCTGGAGCGCGCCGAACTGTTCTTCGAGCTGCACCTGCAGTGCGCCGATGACCGGTTCACGCACACCGGCAGCGGCAAGAGCAGCCTGGCGGCGGCGATCCACTACCTGTGCACGGGCGATGAGCGTGCGCGCGGGGCCGCGCTGAGCTTCGGCGAGCAACTGCTGGCGACGCAACTCCCGGAGGGGAGCTGGACCGTCGGCGGCAGCGATTCGCTGCTGACGCGCATCGACGCGGCGGCCGAGTTCAACGTGTGGCTGCAGGAGATCGCGGGACTGCTCGGGAGCACGAAGTGACAGA
>JALGUI010000563.1 GCA_029820915.1 Candidatus Zipacnadia bacterium
TTGTCCTCTGAGTAGGCGAACACCGGATGGCCGCTGTAGGTGCGGGCGAACATGAGGAGGCGACCGTCCCTCAACTCGACCGCATCGGCCTCCTGGACCTCCATCTGGCGCTCTTCGTACATGTCCACGGTGTTCGCGCTGCGCCGCCAGCTATAGCCGTCGTCGTCGGAGAAGAACGACATCCCGACGTAGCCGCTGTGGTCGCTGGTGGCAGGCAGGTACGCCTTGTGCTCCGCGATCGCGAGAATCCGCCCCGTAGACAGGACCTGGAGCCGGTCGTTGTGCACCAGGGTGTATCCCGGGAGAGGTGTGTAGCAGAACTGCTCGGTCCAGGTCTTCCCCTCGTCGGAGGAGCGCCGGTAGTAGTTGTGGCCGTAGTAGGGAGTGGCCGGATGCGTGCTGTAGTAGTAGGTGAGCAAGATGTCGCCGCCCTCGAGCCGGAGGAAGCCGGGAGCGCCGATGTTCCCCTGCGCGGGCGGCGTGGGCCTGGCGATGAGGACGGCGGGCTCTCCCCAGGTTGCCCCCTCGTCCGTTGACGCGATCGCCATGATGTCGCCGTCCCCGTAGGACATGAGGATCGAGCCGTCCGTCAGTTGGAGGAAGTCGCCCATGATGCCGCGGTAGCCGTGATCGGCCCTGGGCTTCTTGACCACATGGTAGTCCTCGAAGAGCGCGTCGGCACAAGCAGTCGTCGCCACGAGGACCAGCACAGCCAGCGCAACACAGTCCCCTGCCGTCAACATGGCGCTTCTCCCTTCGGCGTCATCGCGCTGTCGATGGACGGGCCACGGAGCCGCGGAGCCCCGTGGCCGGTGCGACCTCATTGCGGCGCCTTCGCCGGTGCGCCACCGATACCTGCGCCCCGCGACAGCTCCCGGCAGGAAGTGAATCGGGCCATCGAGTGGAACAGAGCACGTGGCGCGGGAGGCAGGCGAGGAGGCGGCGCGATGAAGACGACGCGACCGACCCTGGTGATGGCCGCGATGGTGGCTCTGGCGTCGCCGGCCGCGGCCCAGGACTGGCACCATCCGCTGTACCTGGGCAATGGCGGCGTGTGGCGCACGCGCGTGCCGATCGAGGTCCGCAACGAGATGCCGCGCGATGCGGCGGGAGACCCGGTCGCGGTGACGGCCGGCAACGGACCGGGGCGGCTGGACCTCGCCGGAGCGCGCGCCGAGGCGATCCGCGTGTGCACCGCGGATGGCACGGAGCTATTGTATCGCATCACGGCGCCGGACGGGCGCGACCTGACTTCGGGGCCGATCCCGGCGGGCGCAGTGGTGACCGTCCCCGCCGAGTGCCCGGCGGGCGGGACCGCGACCTGCTACGTCTACGCCGACAACCCGCTCGCGTGGGGCGTGCCGGACTTCCTGCAAGCGGCCATCGGCATCCGCAACGGTGGCGTTGAGGGCGGCGAGGGCAACTCGCCGCACGGCTGGCGGCACGACCCCGGGGACGAACAGCACCGGGCGCTGTGGGTGGGCGAGCGGCCGCACTCGGGCGCGCGCTGCCTGAAGACGCTCGTCGATGGAGGCGCGGAGCCGACCTGGATCGCCACGTGGCAGGGCGGCATTCACATCGTGGGCGGGCAGCGCTACCGGCTGACCGCCTGGGTGCGCGCCGAGGATGTCGAGGGCTACGCGGGCTGGTACGTGCACGTGGGCAACGAGGACGAGCCGATGATGATCGGGCCCATGGCGCGCGCGGGCGACGGGACCTTCGACTGGACCCAGGTGACGGTCGAGTTCGAGGCGCCGGCCGAGGCGAACCTGGCCAGCCTCGGCACTGTGCTGCGCGGGACGGGCACGGCCTGGTTCGACGACGTGGCGTTGCAGGCGCTGGATGGCGAAGCGGCGCTGAGGGCCGAGCCCGGCGCACCGGAGCGCACCGAGCTTGCCGAGACTGGGGCGGACGCGGCCTGGCTCGACGATGGCCGGCCCTACCGGGTACCGGTGACGGTGGCGAACCTGTCGGACCAGGACCGTGACGGGGTGCTGGTGCACATGGCGACGGCGGCGATCGTCGGGCGGCTCGCGGGCGCGGTGAACCGGGACTCGCTGCGCGCCGGGGCGGGGGGCGAGGAGCTGGCCGGCTACCTGGCCGCGAATGCGCTCGTGTTCGAAGCCGAGCTGCCGGCGCGGACGGTCCGGACCTTCCACGTCTACTTCTCCGACGACCCGGCGGTCGGCCCGACCGCGCGCGGGAGCTACGAGGCGCTGGCCGAGAGTGACGCCAACCTGGCCCGCAACCCCGGCTTCGAGGGGGGCGGGGAGCTGCCCGATGAGTGGCCCGGCGGCGCGGAGGGCGAGCGGCCCCCGGGCGCGGAGCTCGGGTGCGTCGAGAGCGGGCTTTTCGGGCGGTGGGCGGCCCGCATGCGAATCCCGCACGACGCCCCGACCGCGTGGACGGGCTGGCGGCAGGATGTGCCCGTCGCGCCGGGACGCAGCTACCTGTTCGCGGCGTGGCTGCGCACCGAGGACGTCCGGGAGCGCGTGCGCCTCCACGCGCACTACCGCAACGCCGACGGCCGACGGAGAGCTGTGCGAGACGAAGCAGCACGCCAGCGCCGGCCCCGACCTCAGCGGCACGAACGACTGGACGCTGCTGTCGGGGACCTTCGACATGCCTCCGGACATCGCGACCTTCCAGCTTCACCTGACCATGAACACCACGGGGACCGTCTGGCACGACGGCGTGCTGCTGGCCGAGGTGGCGCCCGGCCACGTCGGCGCGCTCGAGGCGCATCCAGCGCGGCGCGTGACGGAGCCGACCGTGTGGCCGGTCAACGCGGTAGTGAAGGTCTTTCGCGACGACCCCGCGCCCCGGCCGATTCCGTCCGCGGGCATCACCGCCGCCCGCAATGAGGTCGAGCCGCTGCAACTGGCGTTCCGCGCTCCCGAGGCGCTCGAGGGCCTGCGCGTCGAGGTGGACGCCCCCGCGAACGAGCAGGGCGAGCGGCTGCCCGCGCCGGAGGTCGCGCTGGTCGGCTACGTGCCGATCGACCACGCGACCAGCTACTTCCGCTCCGACAGCCCCACGTGGCACCGGAAGTTCCCGACGACGCCCGGGAGCTGCGACGGCTGGGCGGGCTGGTGGCCGGACCCGCTGCCGCCCGCCGGGACCTTCGATCTGCCGGCGCGCACCACCCAGCCGATCTGGGTGAGCGTGCGGGTGCCCGTCGGTGCGACGCCGGGCGACTACGGCGGTGCGGTGCGGCTGGTGCGCGGTGGCGCGACCGTCGCCGAGATGCCCTTCACGGTCCACGTGTGGGACTTCGCGCTGCCGGACGAGAGCCACGTGCAGGCGATCTACGACGCCCGTGGCAGCAACGCTCAG
>JALGUI010000564.1 GCA_029820915.1 Candidatus Zipacnadia bacterium
CACACCTACGAGTTCATGGTCGGGATACGCGGATGCGCCCAGGTGCCATTCGACCAGACGGCCGCGACGAGCTTCCTGAGCTGGGGGCCTATCGGGGGGATCGATCCGCCACCGGATGAGTGGCACGCCGCCGGGTCAGTGCTGCTCATGGGCAGCACGTTCGTGGACCGGATCGAGATCACCGTGGACCCGACCGGCTGATCAGATGAGTGTGCTGCTCGGGGCGGTCGCGACACCACGGAAGGAGGCGTTGACCGATGCGCCAGTGGGCAACGATCGTCGTTGGCACCGCAGTCGCCCTGGTGGTGCTTGGCGTTCCAGTCGTCGGTGCCGATGGTGACGAGAGACAACTGCCCGAAAGGGTCATCCGAGCTTTCACGAGACCGGCGGACTACCGACGGCCTCCGCGCGCGCTAAGCCGGGCCGCACAGACCACGGTTGATCGGCTCAAGGAGCAGCACAAGCTGCGCGCTGAGCTGCCCGAACGTCCGAGTGATGAGGAGCAGCGAGATGCGGCCGAGCAGGTCACAGTTCATGCGTTGGCCGGCTCTCTGCGCCCCGTGCGGCATCATCATGACCGATGAGTTTGCGGCGGAGAGGGTCGTAGCCTCTGCGAACCTGTGCGCCTGCGGCAGGTGCGCAGCGACGGCGCGGCCAGCTTCCGCCGCAGGTGGATCGTCAGCCGGACGAAGGGGGCCTGTGCGATGTCCGACGAGGTCCGGGAGCAGCAGGCGCGCGTGTGGGCGCGGCAGCAGCGCGAAGCCGCCACGCCCGAGGACGACATCCGCGAGGAGCTGTCACGGCGCGGCTTCAGCGACCCGTGGATCGACGCGGTCATCGCGGAACCGCTGCCCGAGCGCGAGGAGGGCCGCCCGCGGCGCGCGCCGGGCGGGGGCTGCGGCGCGGGCGTCGTGTTCTGGATCGTCCTGGCGCTCGGCTGCCTGGGCATGATCGTGGTGGCGGTACTCGTGGTCATGGGGATCACCGTGCCCGTGTTCGTGCGCGCGCGAGAGAAGGCCGGCACGACATCCTGCATGGCCAACCTCAAGCAACTCACGACCGCCCAGTTGATGTACGCCTCCGACTGGGACCAGGTGTTGCCGGACGCGAGCACGTGGACGGACGCGCAGATGCCCTACCTGAAGAACGAGAGCATCTACCTCTGCCCCGAGGACCCCTCGCCGTTCATGCCGGGCACGTGGCCGGTGAGTTACGGCATGAACGTGGCGCTGAGCGGGCAGGACCTGAGGAAGCTCCCCAACCCGGCGCTGAGCCCATCGCTCTACGACGCCACGGCGCCCTCCGGCGACCACACCATCGGGGCGTTCCGGCACAACGATGGCGTGAACGTGGGCTTCGTGGACGGTCACGTGAAGTGGGTCGGACGCTCGGGTTGGGGAGCCATCTGGTCAGCCGGTCCGAGTGGGGGCGCCGCAGGCGGCTCAGGCGCGCCGCTCTCGCCACCACCCGCCGCGACGCCTCCTCCCCCTTCGGCAGCGGACGAGCGGCAGCAGGCGGTGGAGCCGGCGCCGCAGGATATCACGGAGGCGCACGTGCGGGCGCGAGAGAGCGCCCGCCGGAGCGCCTGCACCTCGAACCTCAAGCAGCTCGCCCTCGCCCAGCTCATGTACGCCCAGGACTGGGATGAGCGAATGCAGCCCGCGGCGAGCTGGCCGCAGCAGACGCAGCCCTACGTGCGCAACCGCGAGCTGTTCATCTGCCCCGCCGACCGGCCCGGATCGATGCAGACCCCCTGGCCGCTGAGCTACGGGATGAACGAGGCCCTGAGCGGGGAGCAACTTGGCTCCGTGGCCGCGCCCGCGGAGGTCCCGTCGCTGATGGACGCGACCGCCATCGCCGGCGATCCGGCGCGCATGGTTGACTTCCGGCACGAGGGCGGGGCGGTCGTGTCCTTCGTGGACGGCCACGTCAGGGCGCTCACCGAGTCCGACTGGCGCGCCAGATGGCCCGCTCAGGCCGGCGAGGCAGGCGAGGGGGAGTAGGGGCATGCGTGGCGACGAGCGGATGCTTCCCGGCGGAACAGCGCCCGGGCAGGAGTGCCCGGGCCACGGGACCGCGACGGCATCGCGCGGGCTACCCAGCCGTTGCCGTCGCAGGGGCCGCTCCGAGCGCCGACTGCCCGACGCGTGAGCGTCGGCCAGCATTCGCGCGCGAGGAGTGCGCGCTGCGGAGCCCTGCGACGCACCGCGCAGTCGCCTGACCGGCCCGCCGTTCGCGCGGAACCGCGCTTGGCGGAACAGCGCCCGGGCAGGAGTGCCCGGGCCACCGGACGACAACGGCACAGGCGGGAACGGGGTCCCGCCTCTCCATGCACGACGGCGGCAACGACGCCCGGGCAGGACTGCCCGGGCCACGGGACGACAACGGCACAGGCGGGAGCGGGGTCCCGCCTCTCCATGCACGACGGCGGCAACGGCGCCCGGGCGAGGACGTCCGGGCCACGGGACGACAACGGCACAGGCGGGAGCGGGGTCCCGCCTCTCCATGCACGCCAACGGCCT
>JALGUI010000565.1 GCA_029820915.1 Candidatus Zipacnadia bacterium
AGCTGAGGCGCCGGCGCGCCTCACCCTCGGGCCGACCCCGCCTCTGGGCGGGATCGGACGCTCGGGCAGCCCCTCCGTACGGAAACGACGTACGGCGCAGACGCAGCGACCACGCCCAAGATGTGGGTAATGCCAAGGCCGTCAGGAGGGGCGGGCTTCCTTGCCCGCCCGGTCATTGGTCGTCGGCGTCGGGAGGCGCGGGTCCTGCTGGCGTCCCCGAGCTTCGGGCGGTGGGGTGGGGCGAGCCCCACCCCACCGCGCTTGCTTCCACCCCGCCCACTCCACTCCTACTACCCAACATCTTGGCCCATAGGAGGGGCCGCAACGAGGTCGGCCCGACACCGTAGTTGTCGTGGCATCGGTCGTCGAGCAACGGAACGACCGAGTTGGGCCGACCTCGTCGCGCTCCCTCCGGGATCGCCCCTCGTGCGGCCCCTCCGACGGCAACAACCGTTACTGCTCATCGCTGGTAGCTGGTGCCTGGCAGCCACCTGTACACGAACTGCGCCGTGGCGCTGCAGTAGCGGTCGGCCACATCTTAGCCCATAGGAGGTGCGGGGACCGCTTCACCCGACGAACTCCTCCGCATACCGCCGACCGACCTCGATGGCCTGCTCGACGCGGTCGGCGGCGTTGGCGATGGTCCCGTCCACGAAGGTGACGGTCGGCCAGACATCGCGCCGCAGGTCGGGCGCCTGCCACGGGTTGGTGCCGCGCTCGTGGACGCCGGTTGAGCCGCGGCTCGGGTCGCCGGTGGACAGGTGCAGCCAGCGGCGGTTGTACTTCGAGAAGACCTCGTTGAAGCGCTCGGGGGCCCACGAGTGGCTGACCGGGAAGATGGCGCCGAGCGGCGTGTTCCAATGCTCGCCCGTGACCAGCAGGTCCGGGAAGCGCTGCTTGAGCCGGTCGCGCAGGCGGATCATGCCCGGGAAGACCGGGTGGCTGGGATCGTTGGTCCAGGCCGCGCAGGTGTCGTAGAAGAGCGAGTCCACACCGAACTCCTGGACGATACGCGCACTCTCCTCGAACAGCCGGTTGCCCCACCCCGGCGCGCCCGGGTTCAGCCACGCCTGCCAGCCGGGATCGTGGGCGCGCGAGACGTCCCAGTCGGGCTTGTTGCCCTGGAGGACGTAGCCGCCTGCTGAGACCAGGTGCGAGCCCGCGCCCCACTGCTCGAAGCTCTCGATCCCCTCGTTGGCGCAGTTGCAGCCCAGCATCGGGCACACGCGCACGCCCAGCTCGTGGGCGCCCTCGACGAGTCGCCGGAAGGCCTCCGGCCCGCCGAGGCGCGGGTGCGGGCGATAGTGGCCGTACTGCCAGTAGTAGCGACCCTCCCAGCCCGGGAAGAAGGCGAAGACGCGGCGGCCGTCGATGCGTTCGCACACCCAGCGCAGCACACCCAGAGCATCGTCGTAGGTGTTGAAGACGTAGCCGCTCCAGTGCATCATATGCACGGCGGCCACGAAGCTGATGTCGCGCGCCCAGGCGGGCACGTCGGGCCGCGTCTCCCAGGGCTGCAGGTCGAAGGCGCGCTCATTGTGCGCCATCTGCTCGCGCACGATCGCCTCCGGGTCGTCGCAGTGGCCGATCTCCCACGCGGGCGCCTCGGTCTCGTTGGTCATTTCATGGCCCGCGTCCTCGTGGATCAGCTCCACCGTAACGCCGTCGCCGGTGCGGTAGATCGCGAAGCGCTTCTCGCGCACCCGGTCATCGAGCGAGCGGAAGTACAGCCAGTCGCCGCCGGGGTCCCGCAGGAAGATCAGCGGCATGGGGATGGCGCCGCGCGGCCAGCCCAGGATCACGCCGTCGGGCGGGATCTCGTGCTCCTCCCAGTGCGAGGCGATGAGCTTCCCCTCCGGCAGGCCGCTGATGATGAGCTTCGTGCAGCGGATCTTCTTTTCGTGGCGGGCGCCGATCTGCAGCCTCAGGCGCTCGTGGTCGCCCTCTGAGGCGATCTGGACCTGGCCGGCGCAGCGCTCCTGGCCGCCCGCCCAGCGCAGGCCCGCGCAGGCGATCGTGCCGTTGCGCGCCAGTGTCTGCTCGGGGTCGAGGCCGTAGGTGTTCTCGAAGGTGATGACCTGGGCGCCGATGCGCCGGCCGGCCAGGTCGTAGCTCGGGTCGCCGAAGTCGAAGCTGAACTGTTGCATGGGTGTACCTCCTCGGGCTGGAGCCGGTCGCGCAGCGTGTCGTCACGGCTCTGTCGGGCAAGGATGCACACATCCTCAGGGATGCCCGACCTACGCGGAGTGGTGAAGCAAACGGCTCTGTCGGGCGAGGATGCACACATCCTCAGGGATGCCCGACCTACGCGGAGTGGTGACACGGGCTCCAGTGCCTACTTGCGGAAAACCGCGTGCTAACGGCTTCGACAGGCGAGGGCGCCCGTCGTACGGATCGTTGCACAATAAGGCAACAGGCAACCACATCGTAGTGCGGGCGCCCTGCGCTCGCAGCGCGAGCGCTCTGGAGTTTGCTCAGCAAACTCCCCAGAGGTCGCGGAGCGACCTCACCTGCACATGCGACACGCGGAGTGGTGAAACGGGCTCTACTCGCCCAGCGCGTCCTGCATCTGCTCGATCGCGGTTGCGAGCGCTGAACGCGCTTCGTCCACGGCCTGCACGTCCAGCGTGTACGGCTCATCGTTGGCCCCGCGCACCGACGGCCAGCACTCGACCAGCGACAGAGCGCTGTCGATGGCGTCGCGCCCGACCTGCGCCGCGGCGGGGTTGCCGGCGTCCCCGAGCTTCTGCGCCAGCTCGTCGGCGAGTACCATGTACTCGTAGTCCTCGAGCCCCTCGCGGAACAGCTCCCAGCGGATGGAGTCGATCGGGCCCTCCTCGTGGAGACCGCTTGCGGTCTCAGGAGTGCGCGGCGGGTACAGCAGCACGCCGGAGTTGCCCTCGCCCGCGGTCCACGGGTCTTCGAAGTCCCCGCGCCAGCAGACCGTCCCCCACCACGAGTAGGTCCCGTCCACCCCGTACTTGCGCAGCAGCCACGGCCACAGGCGCACGCGAAGGGGCTTGTGGTCGGGATAGTTGACCGCGTTGTTGTAGACGAGGATCTCGTGTCCCTCGGCGCGCGCGGCCTCGATCTGCGCCGGCGCCCGGCCCCACCCGTCGGTGTGCAGAATCCAGACGTGCGTGATGTCCAACAGTTCCGGGTGCGGAGCGCCGACGGTCTGGGCGATGCGCAGCTCCGGCTCGATGTCCAGCAGGAGTTCACTGACCGCGCGGATGCCGCTCAGCGTGCGCTCATCGTCAAGGCGCGGCTCGTCGATGAAACGCACCGTGGGCTCGGCGAACAAGTCGGCATCCCTGAGCGCGGCCACGAGCTTCGTGATGTAGTCGCGGAAGGGTAGCTCGAACTCGGGGTTGAGCTGCGTCAGCTCTTCGTTCGCGAAGATGGGGATGCCCCGCCACTGCGCGTCCGCCGGCATGGTATGCTCGCCGCGGTGGCTGATCCACAGGGCCGGGAGGTCGAAGCGCCGGGCGCCGAGTTCCTCGCGCATGAATGCGAGGTGGTCGATGTACTCCTCGGCATCGAGCTCGACGGTGTCGCCCTGCAGGAGAACCGTTGGCGCGACGCCGGGGGCGCAGCGGCTGCGGTGTTCGTGGATGTCCGCGTAATAGCGCGCCAGAATGTCGTCGGGGTCACCGTCCTCGCGGTCGAGGACGATGCTGGCCCGGAGGCTGGAGCGCACGTTGAGGGTCGGGCGCTCGGGGATCGCGAAGTCGTACACGTGCAGGCGCAGCGGCACCGACGCCACGTCGCGGCCGCCGG
>JALGUI010000566.1 GCA_029820915.1 Candidatus Zipacnadia bacterium
GCGCGGCGATGAGCCGGCGCACCTCGTCGAAGCGCGCGTCAAGCTCGCTCATGTCCGCGTCGGTGTTGCTCTTGAGCTGGAGGTATATCTGCCCGGCGATGCGCATCTTGGCGCGCACGCGCTGCTCGGGCGTCATCTCCTCGGCGGGCTCCGGCGCCTCGGTGCGCACCGGCGCGGTCATGGCGGCGAGCAGATCGCGGGCGATGGCTTCACGCGCCGCCTCGTACTGCTCCTGCGGCAGCTCGCGCACGCGGGCGAGGATGGCGCTGATGCGCCCAAGCACCACCTCCGTGCGCTGGCGTCGCTCATCGTCCGACGGCGCCTGGCGCGGGGCCGCGGAGCGCATCTGCTCCTGGGCCTGATCCAGCGTGCGCCCCATCTCGCGGCGGCGCTCGCCGAGGCTGCGCAGGGCATCCACGGCGCCGCCGAGGATCTCGCGGATCTGCTCGGCGTTGTTCTCGCGGATGGCGTCGGCGGCCGTGTTGATCGACTCCCAGACGGTGGTCAGGTCACGCTCCTCGGCCTTCATGACCCCGGCGAACAGGTCGGCCACGAAGCGCAGGAAGCCGACCTCGGGCCCCATGGGCGGCATGCCGCGCGGCCCCGCCGGGAGGCGCGGCGCGCGCATGCGGGGGGCGCGCTTGACCGCCTCGATGGCCTCATCGAGCAGCGCCTCGGCGCGCTCGTAGTCGCCGGCTCGGGCGGCCTGCTCCGACCGCTGGGCCAGCCGTGCGGCCCGGCTCACGTCCCGGCGCTGCCGCTGAGCCTGTCCGAAGGCGCGCCCGAACACCTCGAGCTTGTCCTGCAGCGCGTTCGGCAGCTCCTCGCCGGTGGTCGCCTCGAGCTTCTCGCGGGCCTGCGCGAGCAGCTCCTCGACGCGCTCGGCGCGGCCCATGCGCGCCGCCTCGATCATCGACCCCCGCATGACCCGGAGCTCCTCGACCACCGGGGCGCCCGCGTGCCTGAGTTGGCCCAGCGCGCTGCTGAAGCCGAAGAACGGCTCCCACAGCTCCTCATGCTCGGCGAAGAACTGCTTGGCGGCGTCGGGCAGATCGCCGGCCTGCATCGGGCCGGGCATCTCGCCATCGCCCGGCTCGCCGTCGCCCGGCGGCCCCGGCATCTCGCCTCCGCCCGGCGGGCGCACGTCCCGCTGGCCCGCCGCGGGCTTCTGCAGGGCATCGAGCGCCCTCTGCGCCTGGTCGTAGTCGCGATCGTCCACGGACTTGCGCAGCCACGCGACGCGCCGCCTCGCGGTGTCGTCGGCGCCCGGGCCGGCGTAGGCCGCGGAGATACGGTCGATCGAGCGGCTCAAGGTGTCCAGGGCCTTCTGCTGCTCGAGGTAGAGCTGCACCGAGGTGACGGTCATCAGGACCCCGAGCACGGCCATGACCACGACGCCGAAGGCGACGTACCTGGCGGCCTTCGGCGGCGTGCGCGGCTCATCCGACTCCGCCTCGCCCTGGTCGAGCCATGGCGGCGGCGGGACATCATCGTCGAAGCCCGGTGGCACGTCCAGATCGCCCACGGGGGGGAGGTCCCTCTCCGCCGACCCGTCCTCCCACGGCTCGGCCTCGGGACCCGGCTCCGCTTCCTCTTCGTGGTCCGGCGGCGCGCCCGCGTCGCCATCGGGCCGCCACTCATCGTCACGCGTATCGTCCAAGCTCTCGCACTTCCCTTGCTCTACTCATCGCCCGACGGGTCCTGCCTCAGGTATGGTAACACTTCGAGCATGGTGATCAGGTCCAGCCGATTGTGCTCGATCACCTGCGCCATGCGGCCCGCGTCGCCGGAGTGCACGAACTCGTGGTAGGCATCCGGGATGTCGGCGCCCTCGATGTCTCCCCACCGCGACCGCCCGCACAGTCGCTTCTCGACCGTCTGCAGGCGGCAGTCCTCCCACAGTCCCCGGAAACGCGCGCGGATCTCGTGCAGCAGGTCGAGATGCGTGGGCGGCTCGGGGCACGCGCCGAGCCCGTGGTAGACCATGCGCTCGCGCATCATCGGCAGGTCGAAGGAGCGTCCGTTGTAGGTCATCAACACGGTCCGGCCCGCGAGCAGGCGCGCGGCCTCGGCCAGCACCGCCCGCTCCTCGGCGTAGTCGCGGGCCAGCATCTGCAGCGCCACGCCCTCCTCGACGCGATCGCCCGGCCAGACGATCATGCCCACCAGAAACACGGGCGCGGACGACAGGCCGGCGGTCTCGGTGTCGAGGAGGGCGAGTTCACCGGGCCGGATGCCGGCGAGATGCGCGAGGAAGTCGTCGCTGTCGTCCTCTGCGCCCACGATCGCTTCGAGCCCGGCCAGGATATCCCGGCCGTGCGGGAGCATATCGCGGGCCGCCTGCTCGACCAGCCAGCAACTGCCCTGCTCCCCCTCGATGACCCTGCCAGGCGCCAGCTCCTCGAGCGGGCCGCTGGGGACCGGCGCGGGGGCCCGGATCGGGGCAGGCTGCTCCGGGGCATGTGGCCGGGCGCGCTCAGCCAGTCGGCGCCGCGACAGCGCCGGCAGGCCCGGGCGCA
>JALGUI010000567.1 GCA_029820915.1 Candidatus Zipacnadia bacterium
GCACGAGATCGAGGAGGAGCGGCGGCTGGCCTACGTTGGCATGACGCGTGCCGAGAAGATGCTCTACATCTCGCACGCCTTCCACCGCACCATCTACGGCGAGACCCGCCGGCAGCGGCCGTCGCGCTTCCTCCAGGAACTGCCCGAGGAGCTGCTCGACCGCCGCGAACGCTACACCGACGCCTCGCAGCCGCGTATGCTCGACACCGGCGAGCAGGTGCTCGAGACGCCCACCGGCGGCAGGCAGATCGACGTGGCCGCGATCCTCGCCCGCGCCAAGCGCAACGGCGCCGACGCTCGCGAGCGCGAGGAGGCCGAGGAGCAGCCAGCCGCGAAGCCGAGTCCCAGGCGCAGGCCGGCGAAGCAGACGTCCTCGGGCCAGGCCGGCTGGCGCACCGGGGAGAAGGTGCGCCACGCGAAGTTCGGCGAGGGCGTGGTGGTCTCCGCCGAGGCCGAGGGCGAGGATGACTGGAAGGTGACGGTGGCCTTCAAGGGCGGCGGCGGGGTGAAGAAGCTCCTGGCCAGCGTGGCGAAGCTCCAGAAGCTGTAGCCGACCACGCGCGGGACGCCCCGGAGGTGAGGCGACGATGACCCGTCCACTCGTGAGCGCATGGCCGATGGCCATCCTGGCGCTCGCGGGGGTGAGCGCGGTGTTCGCTGCAGGCGAGAACCTCCTCGTCAACCCGACCTTCGAGGGAGAGCTGGGCTCCGAGGCGTCGGGGTGGAGCGTCCGTGCCTGGGAGTCCGATCAGGTCGAGATCACCGTCGATGTGCAGGTCGATCACGACGGCGCTCCCGCCGTGCGCATCGCCCAGCCGCTCCCGGTCTACTCGTGCCTGAGCCAGGCCTTCGACGTGCAGCCGTGCACCATCTACGCCGCGCAGGTGTGGGCGCGCGGCGAGGACCTGCTCTCCACCGGCGGCGGGCTGCGCCTGTTCATCGGCAACGAGCGCGGCAATACCGTCACGGCCACGCGCTTCCAGGACCACTGGGCCGGCGCGGGCTGGCGGCGGCTCACCTGCGTCTTCAACTCCGCCGACCGCGAGCGCATGACGGTCGTCCTGATGCTGCACAACGCCAGCGGCGTGGCGTGGTTCGCCGACCCCGCCGTGCGGGAGGTCACGCCGGCTGAGGCCGCCGAGCTGACCGGCCGGGCGCACGGCTGGGGCTTCGCCTCGGCCGAACCGGAGACCGGCTTCGCCTACTTCGGCCGCCCCGTCGCGCACGTCACCCCCGCGTTCCCCTCGCCGGTGTGGTTCTCGGCGAAGATGGACTTCGCGGACCCGGTCGCTGCGCAGCCGGCCATCGTGCTGGAGCTGCCCGCGGACGTGGAGGTCGCAGGCGCCTACCGCGAGTGGCAGATCGCCTCCGAGCCCACCGAGGGCGGGACGCGCTGCCGGCTCTCCGGGACGGTCGAGTACTGCCCGACCTACCTGATCACCACCCGCGCGCCGGGATGGCGCGGCGAGGGGCGGTTGTGGCTCGAGTGGCAGGGCGGGCGCCAGGAGCAGCCGTTCGCGTTCGAGATCGCCGGCATCGAGATGCCCCACGCGCGCAGGCCTGAGCGCATGATCTGCGGGCTGTCCGGCCCGCCCATCACGGGCTTCCCCGGCGACTTTCCCGCCTGCGCCGCGCGGATGGGCTTCAACGCGGTCAACCTGTGGGGCACCGCCTGGGCCGACCCGCCCTCCGAGGCGCTCGCGCAGGCGGTGCGTGACTACGTGGCCGCCGGCTTCGCGGTCTCCAACGACTACTCGCCTTACTGCTACCCCGACTACCGCAAGATGCTCGCGGAGATCGAGGACGCGCAGGCGTGCACCATCGACGGCACGCGCGTGCCGAGCATCCCGTGCCCGTCCTACCGCGGAGAGGCCTGGCAGTACGAAGGCGCGAACATCGCGCGCTTCGTGCTGGTCGGGCTGTCGTGGTGCCACATGGACGAGGAGGTGTGGAACGGGCAGGGCATCTGCTTCTGCCCGCGCTGCCTCGCGCAGTGGGAGAGCTACCGCGCCGAGCATTACCCGGACCTGCCCGACACCCCGCCGACCGAATTCGAGGCCAAACCCGCCGAACACCCGGCCCTGCATGCCGCGTGGATCCGCTTCAAGTGCAGCCTGGTCACCGACAGCTTCCTCGGGTGGCGGCAGATGCTCTTCGACGCCATCGAGGAGGCCGGCGTGCGGTCGAGCCCGCAGCCGTGGCTGGATAGCTGGCTGGCGCTGAGCACCGAGCCGGACGACATGTACTTCTACCTGCACGACCCGGCGGACCTGACGCGCGCGCTCGACCACCAGGTGCCGATGATCTACGACACGGCGGCCGTCGTGCGCGAAGAGCTGCTGCCCATCGTCGAGGCGGCCGGCGGCGAGCGCGTGCTCGTGGGCCTCACGCTCGGCGAGCCCGGGAACGGGCGCCAGGTCTTCCCCCCCGAGCAGACCCGCGCGTCGATCCTCGAGGGCGCGTTCGCGCCATGCCTGGGCTATGTGCTGTGGACCTACCACCGCGGCGACGCCGGGAC
>JALGUI010000568.1 GCA_029820915.1 Candidatus Zipacnadia bacterium
TGGCGCGATGCGGCCATCCTGCGCGTGCCGTGCGAGCCCGACCACCGCATCGAGCCGGAGGAACTCGAGGCCTGCGGCGTCGAGGTCAACCCCGGCGACGCCATCATCATCGCCACCGGCTGGGACAGCCACTGGAACGCGCCCGACTTCGTCTCCAACTGCCCGTGGTTCAGCTACGAGGCGATGCGCTGGATCCTGGATCGCGAGCCCTTCGTCATGTGCGGCGACGTGCCGCGCTTCGATTCATGGGAGGACCCGCAGGGGTTCTGGCCGGAGTTCTTCGGGGCCGGGGGTCTCCTGCTGGCGCCGCTGGTGAACCTGGGCGAGGTGCGCGCGGACCGCGTGAAGATGGTGGCGCTGCCGCTGAAGGTGGTCGAGAGCTGTGCGGCGCCGTGCCGAGTGGTGCTGGTGGAGGAGGGGCAGGAATAGCCCGCGCCGCCGGTTGCCGGTGGCTGCCTCTCGCCGGTGCGTTGGCCCCTAACCGCCTGCCCGAGGTCGCCCTGTGTCCCGCGACTCGCGAGAGCGCACGGCCTTCTCTGCCTGCTTGATGGTTCGCCTCTTGTATCCGCTGTAGCCACTTCGGCGCATTGCCGTCTTGAAGCGCGTGATGTCCTCGGCGCAGAGCAGGCCGCTTTCGGCCATCGTGAGGACGATGTCGGCAACGCCGCAGATAGGGATGGCTTCGCGTTGACAGAGCGCTCTGAGTTCGCCGTCGTGCGTCGCCAGGGCCCAGCCGTTCTGCCGGGCAAGTGCAGCCGAGAAGACGTCCGCCAAGCTCAGCACCGGGCGCTGCCGCAGCCACGTCTGAGCTACCTCGAGGCTCTCGGGGGACAGGGTCTGCACATGGAGACCTCTGTGTCGGAGTTGCTTCCCGTCTGGCTCGATGAGTTCCTGTTCGGCGACGTAGTCTACAACGCAGATGCGGGCGCCCAGTTGGATAGCCCGCTCGGCAAGCCCTGCCCTGTGGAGTCGAATCAGGATCATCGCGTCAAGCACTCGGCACAAGCGCCCCCGCCTCGCTTCGCCGCGCGCTGAGGAAGTCCCGCAGAGATACGCCGCTCAACTCCGCTGCACGCGCCTCGCTGATACGACCCAGAGAGAGCGCCTGTTCAAGCAGCGCGTCCATCGCTGTCGGAGTCTCCACGGGCACTGGACACGGTTCCTGCGAACGCCACCCATGCCGACCGATCTCACGGCAGAGAGCAGTGTAAGAGCCGTTGCTGATGATGCCGCAATCCCTGCAGCGGAACATGAGCGCCTGCAGGCTGATGCCGTACTCCTGCTTCAGCGGAAGCAAGTGACTCAGACCGATTGTCGCTTGGCGCCCGCCGAGAGACAGGATGGGATCCCGGGGCACCAGCAGGGCACCGGCGAAGCGATGACCGGCAGCTTCTTCATCGAGTGCCTCATCGAACGCGCAGAGAAGATGGCCAAGCTCGTGTGCCAGGGTGAAGCGCTGTCTATCGCCGCTGTTGGCCGCCGTCACCATGATGAAGGGGATCTCGCCACCGGCCCAGGCGCACAAGCCATCTGACCGCTCGAACCCGGGTGGCGTCACCGCGATCCGGACGTGGTGGTCCTCGAGCAGCCGAGCGAGATCGGGAATGGGGCGAAGGCCGAGGCCCAAGTGCTCGCGCACCTGACACGCGGCCCCCTCGGCGCCCTCCAGCGTGTGTACGCGAATGGCCCGAGGTCCGGTGTAGGTCGGCGGACCGTCACCGAAGACAATCTGTTCGAGCACCAGGCGACGCTCAAGCGCGACTCTCGCGTGGGTCTCGAGTGCCTCGCGCTTGCGCACACCCAAGTCACTGAACTCCCGATGGCAGAACTCAGGGACGGGCGTAGTGCTTGGGCGCACGAGGAAATCCACGGTGGTCCCCACAGCATCGGCCAACTTGATGAGAACCTCCAAGCTGGGGCGGCAAAGGTCCTTCTCGAACTTGGAGATGGCAGCTACCGTGACCTCGCAGTGCTCGGCCAGATCCTTCTGACGCAGCCCCGCAAGATGCCGGGCAGCCCTCAGCCGAGCGCCTAACTCCATCGTTGTTGCCTCCTGGTCGGGATCAACCGGTGGTTGAATAATAGCGAAAACTCCGGGGTTTGTCAACCATTGTGCAGGTCCGCCGGACCCGCGTTTCTCTTCCGCCCAATGGCGAAGCCCCGCACGCTACCAACTGCGAGCCACCGGCTACGGCACACGGCAACGCCGGCGCTCGCCGCAGGTCGGCCGGGACGCCTGTCAGAGCCCCAGCACGTGCAGCATCCCCGTCGCGATGGCGAAGTAGATCAGCAGCGAGACCGCATCGTTCATGGTCGTCACGAAGGGCCCTGAGGCCAGGGCCTCGTCCACGCCGATGCGCTTGAAGACCAGCGGCACGAAGCTGCCCAGCATGGTCCCGGAGCAGATGGCGCAGAACATGGCGGAGCCGACGATGAGCCCGTACCCGGCCTCGCCGAGCAGCAGCGTGCCCGCGCCGAAGGCCACGATGCCGCAGGCAAGGGCCACGAGCAACAGCAACGCGGTCGGCACCTGCCGACCGACGAGCTTGCCCACGCTCACGTCATCGATCAGCCCCAGGGCCATGGAACGCACCGTGATCATGGACGACTGCAGTCCGGAGTTGCCGCTCATGGCGGTGATGACCGGGATGAAGGCCGCGAGCATCACGGCCTGTTCGAGCGTGCCGGAGAACACGCGGATGACCGCCGCCGAGATGAGGCTGGCGCCGAGGCTGACCAGCAGCCACGGCACGCGGCTGCGCGCCGCCCGCCACGGCGAGCGCGTCAGCAGGTCATAGGCCGATGCCCCGGCCACGTAGGCGACGTCCTCCGTCGCCTCCTGCTGGAGGGCGTCGATGACGTCGTCAACAGTGACCGCGCCGAGCAGCGTGTCGTGGTCATCGACGACGGGGAGCGAGGTCAGGTCGTACTTGTCAACGAGCCGGACGACCTCCTGCTGGTCCGTGTCGTGGTGCACGCGGACGGGGTCGGAGTCCATGATCTTCGACAGCGGCACGTCGTCGCGCGCGTTGATGATGTCCACCAGGTCGGCCGCGCCCAGCAGCTTGCGGTCGGGGCCGACGACGTACACGCGGAACACGGCCTCCGGGCCGATGTCGGTGCGCCGGATGTGCTGCAGCACCCCCGCGGCCGTGATATCGGGCGGCGACACGATCAGCTCGGTGGTCATGATGCCGCCCGCGCTCTCCTCGTCGTAGTGCAGCAGGGCGGCCAGCTCCGCGGCCTCCTCGCGCGGGATGCGATTGAGGATGCGATGCTTGACGTCGTCGGGCAACACGCTCATCGCGTCGGCGCCCGAGTCCGGCGGCATGGCGTCGATGATCTCGGCCAGCTCCTGCTCGTCCGTGCCCCCGGCGAGGTCGGCGGTGATCTCGTCGGCCACCTCCTCGAGGACGACGCCGGACGTCTCTGAGTCGAGCAGTGCGAAGACCTGTGCCCGCTCTTCGCCGGTGAGCTCCTGCATGGCGTAGGCGATGTCGATGGGCTGGTAGCCGCCGATCAGGCCCTCGACCGCGCCGCGCACCTCCGAGCGCGTTGCCGCCCGGATGGCGTCGGCCACGTCGGAGGCCCGCTCGCCGCCCCGGCGGTCCATGTCCTGTGCTCGTGCCACGGTGTCCACCTCGGTGCGCGGCTACTGCGCCTCGTCCGCCGCCACCTCGTGCATGAGGTCCTTGAGGCGCCGGTACGTGGCCACGTAGCGCTCGAACAGCGCGTCGTACGTCGGCGCCACCTGCGCGTTCGGTGTGATCTCGCGCGTCACGTGCACCATCTGTTCGGATGCCGCGGGCAGGTCCTCGAAGAGCCCGGCGCCGACCGCGCCGCAGATGGCGGTGCCCAGCGCCGTCGCCTCCGGCTGCTCGGTCAGGTAGAGCGGCACCTGGCAGGCGTCGGCGTGGATCTGCAGCCACAGGTCGCTGCGCGTGCCGCCGCCGGAGGCGTAGATGCCGTCGGCCCGGAAGCCCGTCCCCGCCAGGTCCTCCAGGATGTGCCGGGTGCCGAGCGCCGTCCCCTCGTAGATCGCGCGCATGATGTGCCCGGCGCCGTGCCGGAGGCTCAGGCCCCAGACGCAGCCGCGGGCGAGCGGGTCGCGCAACGGCGTGCGGTTGCCCTGCCAGTAGTCGAGCA
>JALGUI010000569.1 GCA_029820915.1 Candidatus Zipacnadia bacterium
CGCCGAAGCCGCCGCCGAGGTGTTCGGCATCAACGACGCCGACGGCGCCGGCGGCACTACGTGCCTGCAGTACCGCGCCGACGAGGAGCTTGACGAGACCTTCGTCGAGCAGCCGCTCGCGCTGGCGGCGGAGACCGACTATGTGCTGTCGGCGTGGCTCAAGTCCGACGGCACGACGCGTCCCGCCGTCGCGGTCGCCCGCGAGGGGGACCGCAACTTCGTCGCCATCGTGGTCAGCGACGGCGCGACCACCTGGAGCCGCGTCGGGGTCCGCTTCAACTCGGGCGACGCGACCGACGTGCTGGTGCGCGCGAATCGCGTATCGACGCCGTGGCCGTCACGCTCGCCGCCGAGGCGACCGAGGAGGGCCCGGTGCCGGGCGGCTACGGCGGGCCGCCGCCGGGCGAGAACGTGGCGCTGGGCAGGAGCTACGCCTGGTCCGAGGACCCACGCTACGCGCTGTGCACCGACGAGGGCGACGCCACGCAGCTCACCGACGGCCGGCACACCGTAGGCTACTTCTGGGTGCAGGACGCGACGGTCGGCTGGCAGCTTCGCAGGCCGCTGGTCATCACCATCGACCTCGAGCGCACCGAGCCGATCACCGGCGTGTCCCTGAACACCGGCGCGGGGGCAGCGGGCGTGGGCTGGCCCGCCATGGTCTTCATCCTCACCAGCGATGACGGCGAGAGCTTCAACTACCACGGCGAGCTGATCGCGCTCAGCGCCGAGCACGGCCTGCCCGCGCCCCAGCGCTACGTCATCCACCGCTACTTCACCGATCGCTTGCGGGCGGCCGGGCGTTATGTGCGCCTGGTCGTGTGCCCCGGCTCGACCTTCGCCTTCTGCGACGAGATCGAGGTCTTCCGCGGCGACTTCACGGTCGCGGAGGCCCTGCCCGGTGAGCCCGTCGAGAGCCCCGAGCAGCTCATCGCCGACCGGCGCCTTGACGGCATCGTCGGCGTGCGCTGCATGTACGACATCCAGGACCTGCGCGCCATGATCGCGCGCTCGGGCGTTGCGGCCGATGTGAAGGCCGAACTCAATGCGCGCCTCGACGTGCTGGCGGACGAGGTGCGCGCGGCGCACGTCACCGACGTGGACTTCTGGCGCGGCCTGCCGCTGACCGACCTGCACGAGCGCATCTACGCGGTCAACGCCGCGCTGCGGCGCGCCGAGGGCCACGCCGAGCTGTCGGCGTGGCAGGCCAACCGCTGGGACATGCTCGACCCGATGACCACGCCCGGCTCCGATGAGCCGCGCATCGAGATGCTGATGATGGGCGGCGAGTACCGCTCGGCCGCCTTAAACGTCACGAACTTCATGGACTCGCCGGCGATCGCGCGCATCGGCGTCTCGCTCGAGGGCGCCGACCCGGGCTTCATCACCGTACAGGAGGTGCAGTTCGTCCAGACCCAGGAGCGCCAGGTCGTCGCCAACGCGCTGCCGGTGGCCGACATCGGCGGCGACGGCCGCGCGCGCATCCCGGTCCCGGCGGGCATGACCAAGCAGGTGTGGCTGACCTTCCATCCCGAGGGCGTCCCGCCGGGCAGCTACCGGGGCGCCATCGAGATCGACATCGCCACCGAGCGCTTCGAGGTCCCGCTGCGTGTCGAGATCGCGCCGTTGGAGCTGCCCCGCCCGCCGGTGTCGGTGTTCTGCTGGGACTACGTGGGCGACAGGGTGGGTTACGCGCCGAACTTCCTCCGCCACGAGGAGATGGCTCGCAACCTCGAGGAGCACTTCGTGGACGCGCCCTGGGGGAATCGCGGCGTCCTGCCCTGGCCGGAGGACGGCTCGATCGACGCCGCGGGGCACATCACGCGCCCCCTGGACTTCGGCGCGCTCGACCGGTGGATCGACCGCTTCCCGAACGCCCGCACCTACTGCATCTTCGCGAGCATGACCTCTGGCAACTTCCGGGGCACCTCGCGCGGCACCGACCGCTGGGCCGCGGCGCTCGGCGAGTGGGCGACGGCCATCACCGATCACCTGCGCGAGCGCGGCGTGCCGCCCGAGCGCTGGGCCATGCTGATCGTGGACGAGCCGGGCAGCGAGAAGTACGAGCAGATCATCATCGACGTGGCGCGCGCGCTCAAGGCCGCGGTGCCGGAGCTGCAGGTCTTCGAGGATCCGACGCGCAGCGACCCCACGCAGGCGCTGCCGGAGATGTACGATGTGTCGGACATCCTCTGCCCCAACCTGCCCAAGCTCGTGACGGGCGGCGACCGGGCGGTCGAGTTCCACCAGGCGCTGCAGGAGCAGGGGAAGCGCTTCTTCATCTACCAGTGCTCGGGCCCGCACAAGCTGCTCGACCCGATCACCTACCACCGCATGCAGTTCTGGCACGCGTGGAACCTGGGCGCGACCGGCTCGGGCTACTGGGGCTACGTGGACGCCTCAGGAACCGGCTCGAGCTGGGACAACTTCAAGTGCGGCGGCACCAGCTACTCGATGGTCTACGTCGATGACCGCCACCTGGCCGACAGCAAGCAGTGGGAGGCCGTGCGCGAGGGCGCCGAGGACTACACGTACCTGTGGATGCTGCGCGAAGCGCTCGCCGCGCATGAGGGCGAGGATACGCCGGCCGTGCGTGAGGCGCGCGAGCTGCTGGCGACGCTGCCCGGCCAGGTGGCCGGGACCTGGCACGGCGGCGGCACGCGCTGGGGTGGCCGGGACCTGGCACGGCGGCGGCACGCGCTGGGCCGAACAGCGGGATCGGTCCGGTCCGGACGCCGCGCGCGAGGAGATTCTCCGTGCGCTGCTGCGGCTGCGGTAGGCCGCCGGACTACGCTGGATCCGACGACTGCCCGGCCGACGGGCGCGACGGGTCCGCCCAGTGGTAGTACTGGCGCATGATGTCGGCGTTGGGGACGAGCACGGTGTCGCCGCCGCCCACCGGCTGCATCACGCTGTGCAGCGGGTCGGTGCGCACGATGGTCGCCTGCCCCCCGTCCTCGAGGGTGAACAGATGGCCCTCCGGCGGCCGGTTCTCGCCCCGGTTCAGGTAGTAGTACCCGACCAGCGACAGCACCAGCCGCCGGCCGTGCGCGCTGAAGGACCAGGCGATCAGCGCCATGACCGCGCACACCACCGCGAACCAGACCACGGCATTGATCAGCATCCCCACCAGGCCGAGCAGCGCGCTCAACACGTTCCCCACCCACGACAGCCCGACCGCCTCGCAGGCGATGGTCAGCGCCGCGGCCCAGGCTATCAGGTCCGCCGCCGCGGCCCGCCACTCCATCCGGGGCGGCTCGTCCCCGGCCGGGTAGCGCCGTGGCTCCTCGGGCGCGGGGCGCGCCCCGAACAGCGGTCGCAGCAGGCTGCGCCCGCCGTAGCCCACGATGAGGAACAGGAAGAGGAACATCAGCACCTGCCTGAGCTTGTGGATGACGTAGATGGTGACACCCAGCGCGGGGCGCTCGGCCAGATACGCGGCCACCTCCGGCGGGGCGTTCTCCAGCCGCTCATAGTAGGCGATCGCCCGGTCCACCAGGCTCTCCTCCGCGGTCGGCTCGGGCGGGGCAGGCTCGGCCTGCTGCGGCCACGCGTAGGGCCCGCGCGGCTGTAGGTCCTCCGGGGCCTGGTCCGCGGGCGGCGGCTCGAAGCCGTCCGGCGGGGGCGCGGGCTCGTCGGCCGCCGGCGGGGGCGGGGCCATCTCTTCGACCGGCGCCGGGGACGGCTCGGCCGCCACCGGGGGCGGCTCCTGCGCCCACGCCATCGGCAGCGCGCAGACACAAGCGAGTGCGAAGATCGTCAGCACCGTGCGCATGTAACTCACCTCACCCGAATCATACCCGGCCCGCGGACCGCCCAACGCGTCGCGCG
>JALGUI010000570.1 GCA_029820915.1 Candidatus Zipacnadia bacterium
GTGTGCTCGAACCCATCGTAGTCGAGGGCCTCGAAGATGGGCTGCCAGAGGTAGTCGACCGAGCTCCGGTCCTGTAGCTCGACCTGTGTCATTGGGAGCAGAACGACCTCGACCGACTCAGGGGCATCGAAGTCGATGCCATTGCCGGACAGCCACTTGCCGCCGATATCGGGCGAGGTCAGGACGTGGAAGAGCGCCAGCAGCATGTGGCTCTTGCCGCTGCCATAGCCCCCACTAATGATGAAGTTGCCCTTCCTGTCTGCGGCCTCGTCGCCCAGACTTGTGTTCAGGCGCTGGAACATGCGCCGGAGCGCACGTGTCGCGAAGGTAGCGTCGAGGACGCGAGCAGCATCTTTCTCAAAGACGTCTTCGTCCTCAGAAAGGAGGGCGTGCAGGAAGACGATGCCGTGGAGATCGCCCTCGACGACCTCGGGCCTGATCTCGATAAGTTCGCCGATGGGACTCACCCAACCTCACCGCCGATGAGCAGCGCTCTGATTCCTGTGAGCGGGGACATGCGCAAGAGGTCCCCCTGATGCAGAAAGCATGTTCCTGATAGGGATGTCCGGTTCCTCCCGCGCCGCTACCCCACTCTGGGCCATCTGCTACTCCGGGCGTGAAGTCGGTCTCCCTCGGGGTCGGCGGGCGATCTGGTCTTTGGTGATCTCGCCCTCGTCAACGAGCTGGTCGATGATGGCGTAGACCCTGCGCCGGGCGCTCTCGAGCCGGTCCTCGGCGTCATAGGAGGCGTCGTGACGACCTCGGCGGATGGGGTGAAGGTCCTCTGCCACGAGGCGTTCGGCGACCTGTGCAGGGACCATCCGGTCGCGAAGCAGAGCGAGCACGTACGCCTTCCTTTGCTCGAGACGCTGCTCTTGTGCGGTGGGCCACACCTGCGGCATACCGAGGCGCTCCGCGAGCGTCCTCCAACGCGCTAGGACATCCCCCGCGTCCGTCGGTACATTGAGCACCAGAGGACCAAGGTCCTCGCGCATGCACCTGCGGACGTCTGCCGGCGCAACGCCCATGTAGACAGGCACCTTCGCGAAGCGCAGGCTCTCGTGGAACCAGCCGTACTCCGCCATGAGTGCGCTGTCGAGCTGCAGCATATCGAGCCAGAGCGAAGGGGGATCCGTCTGGACGACTCCCTCCGCCACCAGTCTCTCCCAGTGCTGACGCCACTCGGCGGGCGACGCGGAACGCCCTGGGCGGGGGTGCAGCAGCTTTCTGCACACGCCTCGGGCGAGGGCCCACTGATCAGGCTCGATCCAGAACGCGGGAAGCAGTCGCCGCTCCCGGGCGAGCAGCTCGAAGTAGTAGTACCGGTAGTGCCAGCGTACGCGTGGTCTGTCCGCCAGGAAGTGGCCGTCGTAGAGCCTCTGCAAGGGCGTCAGATCAAGCGGCACGGCCTGGGCGTCACTCCCGCCCTTCAGAGGCAGATCAACCGGCAACTGCCACAGGTGGATCCAGCGTCTGCGCTCACCGTCCAGTCGCTGCGGCAGTGAGAGGGGACAGTCTCGCTCGAGTTCTGTGACCAGTTGCTCGATGTGGACCGCAGCACCAAGGTCTGGCGTCTGGGGAGTCACAGCCGTCTTGCTCCTGCAATCGATAATTGTGCTTAAGCTGTTTCATGTTACGCTCTTTTGGCCCGCCGGTAAAGCATCTATGATCTGCAGAAGGCGGCATCATGCCATCAGAAAGCCCGTTTCTACACCTCGGCACATGGGCGTGACCACAATGAAAAAAAAGAGCGTAGCACATGCCGGAGACTGGACGCCAGGAGCGGTCAACAGAGCGCTCAACCACTTCCGCGCCCGGGGACTGCCCGACGGTTTCCCGCCGTGCAGCGGCGGCCTCCCGCGCTCAGACGGCAGTCCTATCAGCCACGCTGCGGTGCGACGAGACATGCCCGGATGTGGGCAGCTGATCGAGTTCATCGATCTGGCACGCGGGATCGCGAGGCTGCCGCCGAAGCATCGTGAGGCGGTGGAGCTGTATTTCCTATCAGGCGGCGCGCCAACCCAGAGCCAGGTGGCCTACGCGATGCAGCTCAACCAGCAGCGCGTCAGTGAGCTGCTCCGCGAAGCGAGGGAGATGATCGCTGGTGCCCTGGTGCCGGTAGAGAGATGCAGCTCAACCAGCAGCGCGTCAGTGAGCTGCTCCGCGAAGCGAGGGAGATGATCGCTGGTGCCCTGGTGCCGGTAGAGATGTAGAGCTGGTCGCAGGTTCGGTTGCGGGCCCCGCCTCTGCCGAGGCGGGGCCTTCGCGTGTACGCCGTGAGCAGGAGCGAAGAGAGGAGAAGCACGATGGAGCACACATCAACGCAGGAAACGCACCAGGATGACCGCCAGCGCGCGGCGGAGTTCGCCAAGCTGTTGGTCAGGGCGGCGACCCGGGAGGTGCCGCGGCACAAGCCAAGCGAGGAGGACGCTACCGAAGACGGCAGTTGACGGCCTGACTCGATGGCGGTGAGGGCGGCCCGGCGATAAGCGCCGGGCCGCTCGCATTACGACGGGGCGTAGCGCGCCCTTTATCTGTCGGGTGCCGAGCGCCTCAACCGAAGTCAACGCCTGGAGAATACTCCATTACGAATAAAGGTCGTGCCGGAGAGGAGCAGCGCCATGTTCAGCAATGGCCAGGCCGCAGAACTGGGCCGCATCGCGGCGTACACGCGCGTCTCGACGCAGGAGCAGGCTGAGGAGGGCGTATCGCTGGAGACGCAGCGGGCGCGCGTCGAGCAGTGGGCACACGACCGAGACCTTCATCAGATCGAGTTCTACACCGACGCAGGCTACTCGGGGGCGCTTGGCTACAACAGCTCGGGGAAGCAGAAGCACCGGCCGGAACTGGCGCGCCTGGTGGCTGATGTCGAGGCCGGCCGCATCGACGCCATCGTCGTCTACCGGCTGGACCGCATCTTCCGCTCGCCCGCCATCTGCGTACGCTTCCTCGACGACGTGGTGCTGGCTCACGATGTGCCGCTGATCAGCGTCGTCGAGGGCCTGGACAGCAGCCAACCCTACGGCCGCATGATAATGCAGCTCCTGTCGATCGTGTCGGGCTACTACCTGGACTGGCTGCGCGAGAATGTGTCGGACAACCTGCGCAAGCGCATGGAGGATGGCCACCCCATGGGCATCGCGCCCTTCGGTTGGCGCTACGAGCGCACGGAAGAGGGGCAGCCGCGGCGGCTGGTGCGCGTGCCCGACCAGGGGCGCTGGCTACTGCTCATGAAGGAGATGTTCCTGAGCGGCCACAGCGTGGCGTCCATCGGCCGGCGACTGCACGAGAACGCGATCCGCACACCGCGCGGCGGGGAACACTGGACCCAGTCGGTGATCGCCCGCCTGCTGCGCAACCCCAAGCACGCCGGCTATCTGGTGGTCGGAGACGGCCACCTGGTCAGGGCAACTCACTACGAGGATCGGTACTGGGAGCTCGACGACTACCATCGGATCGAGGAACTCTTCGAGGCGCGCATCGCAATGGGGGGGACCACCGCGGCCAAGCCCACCTACCTGCTGAGCGGACTGATCACCTGTGCGCACTGCGGACAGCGCCTGTGCGGCCATCGTCACCGCGGCGGCATCTACCGGCGCTATCGGTGCAGCCCGCCGCCAGGGCGCCGGACCCCACACTGCTCCGCGAACTCCAAGCCGGCCGAGGTGCTCGAGGGCTACGTGATCTCGATGTTGCGACGACCAGGCGGAGGCACTGGTTGACCAGGAGGACGGCCAGCTCCGCGAGCGCCTGGAGAGCCTGGATCGGCAGCTGGCGAAGGCGACCTCGGACATCGAGCGCTGGAACGACCGGATGATTGACGACCCGGAGATGGATCGCAGGCAGTTCCATCACCACAGCCGCGTCCTCAATGACCGCAAGCAGCGCCTGGAGGCCCGCCGCCGGGAGGCCGAGCGTCGGCTGGAGCGCAGTCGCTCGCGGATGCAGCGTCTCGCCCAGGTGCAGGAGCTGCTGCGGGACTTCGACGCCCTGTGGGAAGTCATGGACCCCGAAGAGCGTCGCCACGCGATCCACATGGTGGTGCGCACGGCGACGCTGGAGCACCACGAGGACGGGTCGGCGACGCTGGCGGTTACGCCGCACTTCTCCGCGGCCAGATCGTTCACCATCCCGCACCTGCATGCTCCGGTCCCGATCGGCGAGGGACGATCGCTGACCCTGCGCCAACTGGCCTTCCTGAAGCTGTATCGCGAGGGCCTGACCCGGCAGGAGATCGCGCGCCGATGGGACGTACAGCCGGGCGTGGTCAACGGCGTGGTGGGGGAGATCCGCAGACGCTGTGGGGTCGATCTGGACGCGGCCGCCAAGCTGGCGGCGCAGGCCATCGGCGAGTACGAACAGGTGCTGGTCGTGGCCGGTCGAGCGCAGCGCAGGAGGGCCACACGGGCCGACACGGCCCTGACTGACAGCCAGATCAAGGTACTGGCCCTCGTGCTGGAGGGGCACACTGCGCCCAAGATCGCCGAGCTGCTGGGCATTGGCAGTGTCAACACCGTGTACGTTCACCTGCACAACGCGCGTGAGAGCCTGGGCGCGCCCACCAGTCGGGCCGCAGCGGAGCGGGCGCGCGCTCTGGGGCTGCTCGGCCCGCGGGACACGGACAACCCGGCCAGCCTCTCGCGCCGGGAGCTGGCACTGCTCAAGCACGTTCAGGACGGACGGAGCCTGGCGCAGATCGCGAAGCGCTGGGACACCTCGGAGGAGAATGTACGCCACACCGCCGCGCGCATCAGCGGCAAGCTGGGCGAGGAAGACCTGGCAGCGGCGGCGGAGATTGTGCGTGACCAGATCGACGCCGCGGGGCCAAGCCTCCCGCTGGAAGGCCGGATGCGCGGCCGGCCGGAGAGAGACGGCAAGGTGCGCTTGACCGCGCAGGAGCAGCAAGTGCTGTCCGCCTACGCCGAGGGCCTGAGCTACCAGCAAATCGCCGGCCGGGATGTCGGTGAGGTCAGCACAGTGACGAACTGCCTGCGCCGCGTCCGCAAGTTGTTGGGGGCCAGCACCTCGGAGGCGGCCGTGGCCGAGGCGCGCCGGCGCGGCTTGCTGTAGCGCAGTGTTCGCGCCAGGTTGACCCGAACCGCGCCCGCGCCGAGCGGGTGCAACTGACACACTGAGCCACGAAGGAGGCAGGAGCACCGCGCGGGCGGCGCCGTTCAGGCGCCGCCCGCCACGCTGTACCGGTGCTCAACAGCAATGGACGCACACTCGCTTCACAGCAAGGATGACACATCGCTTCGCTGAGCGGCTCACCGCCCTCGCCGCCCACTGGCTCGACTTCCTGTCCGCCTCGGGCCGCGCCGCCGAGGCAACCGTGCGCTCCTACGAGTGCGACCTGCGCCAGTTCATCGAGCGCCTACGTGCCGAGGGGCACAGCCTGGTGCCGGACGAGATCACGCCGGCCGACATCGTCGGCTTCCGCGACGGCAACCCACGCTGGAAGCCCGCCACCGTGCGGCGCAAGCTGGCCGCGCTCTCAAGCTGGTTCGACTGGCTGGTCGAGCACGGCGACCTGGAGGTCAACCCCGCGGCCGCGGTCAGCGGCCCCGACCTGCGCGGCCAGCAGACCAGCCACGTCACCCCCGACGACGCCATCGCCATGCTGCTGGAATGCCGCGATGATCGTGAGCGCGCCATCTTCATGACCTTCTGGCGCGCCGGCCTGCGCTACGGTGAGCTGCGTGCTCTGCGTCTGGACGACCTCGACCTGTCGCGCAATGAGCTGCGCGTGCACGGCAAGGGCGGGCACGTGGCGGCCGTGCCGGTGCTCTCCGACCTGCGCCCCTACCTGGTGCGCTGGCTGGAGGCGCGACCGGACGTGGAGCATGACTACCTGTTCACCTCGCGCACGGGCGCGCCCATGTACGACACCTGCGCGCGGCGGCTGTTCACGCGCCTGATCCGGCACGCGGGGCTGCAGGGCAAGGGTTACACGCCGCACAGCCTGCGCCACGGCTGCGCGACCGCGCTGTATGAGGCGGGCGTGGACCTCGGCACCGTCGCGCGCTTCCTGCGCCATCGCGACCTGAGCACCGTCAACCGCTACGTGCACGCCTCCAC
>JALGUI010000571.1 GCA_029820915.1 Candidatus Zipacnadia bacterium
GAGGCTCACCGAGGAGGACCTGCTGGGCGGCGACCTTTTCGGAATCGCCATCGAGGACGACATCGACGAGGACCTCCAGGACGACGACTACGACGACGAGGACGACGACGACGAAGTGGACGAAGTGGACGAGGTGGACGAGGTGGACGAGGTGGACGAAGTGGACGAAGTGGACGAGGTGGACCAGGTGGACGAGGTGGACGACGACGAGCCCGACCTCCAGTTCCAGGGCTGACGGGAGGCCCCCGCGGTCGTGCCCCAGGACTATTACCAGGCCCTCGGCGTGAGCCGGGACTGCAAGCCGGGACTGCACACAGCAGGAGATCAAGCGCGCGTACCGCCGCTTGGCGCGGCGGTACCACCCCGACGTGTGCGACGAGGACGGCGCCGAAGAGCGCTTCAAGGACATCGGCACGGCCTACGCCGTCCTGTCGGACCCCGAGAAGCGTCGGCGCTATGACATGTACGGCGAGGACGGGGGAGTCGGCGCCGGCGCGCCGATGGACCTCTTCGACCTGTTCAACCAGGTCTTCGGTGGCGGCGTGGGGGGGCCGTTCGGCTTCCGCACGGAGGCGCGCGGCGCCGACCGGCACTACGAGGTCGTCATCGACCTCGAGGCCGTAGTCGAGGGCTTCGAGACCGAGGTCGAGGTCTCTCGCCAGGCCGAGTGCGAGGTGTGCGGCGGCAGCGGAGCAGCCCCGGGCTCCTCGCCCGAGACCTGCAGGCTGTGCCGCGGTCACGGCTACGTCAGGCGCGAGCGGGCCACGATACTCGGCGTCATGGCGACCACGATAGTCTGTCCCGACTGCGCGGGCCGCGGCACCGTTGTCGGCCACCCGTGCTCGGAGTGCCGCGGACAGGGCGTGGTGCAGGCGCGGCAGAAGGTCCTGGTCTCCATCCCGCCCGGCATCACCGACGGCCAGCGCATCCGCATGGTCGGGCAGGGCGACGTCCCGCCCGGTGGCGGCATCCCCGGCGACCTGCTCATCCTCGTGCGCGTCGAGCCGCATCCGCTGTTCACGCGGCGCGACCGCGACCTGTACATGCCGCTCGAGATCTCGTTTGCCCAGGCCGCGCTCGGCGACCAGGTCATCGTGCCAACCATCGACGGCGAGGCCGAGATCATCGTCAGGCCCGGCGCCCAGAGCGGCGACACCATCCATCTTCGCGGCCAGGGCCTGCCGCCGCTGCACGGCGGCGCGCGAGGGCGTCAGATCATCGGCCTGCACGTCGTCACGCCCACGGGCCTCGACGAGGAGCAGCGCCGGCTGCTGATGGAGCTCGCGCTCAGGCGTGGCGAACAGCTCAAGCCGCCCGAGCACGAGGGGCTGTTCGACCGCATCAGGAAGGTCCTCAGCGGGGAGGCCTGACATGTCCCGGCACGTGGGCGAGCGCACCTGGCTCCGTGTCACGGTCATCTGTCCGCCCGAGGCCGCCGACGCCGTCTCCGTCGCGCTGCTGCGCCTCTCTCCCAACGGTGTGACCACCGACGACGATGGCGGCGTCCGCATCAGCGGCTACCTCGGCCCGTACGGCGACGCGCCGGACCCGGTGGCCGCCGAGGCGTCGGTGCGCGAGGCTCTCGCCGCCATCCCCGAGGAACTACTGCCGCGGCCCCCGCATGTCGAGACCGCGTTCCTTCCGGAGAGGGACTGGATCGACGTGTTCCGCGCCCAGCACCGGCCGGTGCGCGTGGGCCACATCGTCGTCAAGCCCACCTGGGAGCCCTGGCCCGGCCCCCACCTCGACGCCCGCTCGGATGACGTCGTCGTCGAGCTGGACCCCGGCCTGGCCTTCGGGACGGGCCTGCACCCCACCACCCGCGGCTGCCTCCTCGAGTTGCAGGACCGCGTTGGGCCGGGCGACCGCGCCATCGACTTCGGCGCCGGCGCGGGGCTGCTGAGCATCGCGGCGGCGAAGCTGGGGGCGGCCGAGGTGCTCGCTATCGACTGCGACCCCACCGCCGTCGAGGTCGCGCGGGACAACGTGCACCTCAATGGCGTGGATGACTGCGTGACCGTTCGCGTCGGCGATGGCCTCGCAGACGTGGGCTCCGGCTGGGCGCTCATCCTCGCGAACATCAGTCCCCCCGTCGTGGCGCGCGAGGCTCCGGCCGCGTTGCGGGCCCTGCGGCCCGGCGGAGCGTACGTGTGCGCGGGCATCCCGGTGAGCCGCGAGCACGAGGTGCTGGAGGCGCTACGGGAGGTCGGCTTCGACGGCATCCTGCCGCGCATGAAGGGCGACTGGATCGGCTTCGTCTGCGTTGCGGCGCGTGACGGGGGTGAACGGCGGTGACGCGCGTCTTCCTCGACGATCGGCAGATCGCGGGCGACACGGCGACCGTGCGCGGCCCCGATGCCCACCACCTGCTGACCGTGCTGCGCATGGGGCCGGGCGACCGCTTCATCGTCGTTGACGAGCGCGGCGCCGAGCGCGAGGCCACGATCTCCCGCACCTCGGTGGGCGAGCTGACCGCGAAGCTCGACGCGCCGCGGACCCGGCGGGTCGAGC
This sequence comes from Candidatus Zipacnadia bacterium, assembly GCA_029820915.1. Taxonomy (GTDB): domain Bacteria; phylum Armatimonadota; class Zipacnadia; order Zipacnadales; family UBA5352; genus JALGVA01. The sequence goes on from JALGUI010000571.1 coordinate 2,512, forward strand.
CGGCGGTGAGCCTGACCCTGTACCACGGCCTGCCCCGCGCGTCGCGCTATGAGACGGCGCTGCGCATGTGCGCGCAGTTGGGCGTCGCCGCCTTCGTCCCGGTGCTCTCGGCGCGGTCGGTGGTGCGCGTCGATGGCGCGGCCGCCTGTCGCAAGCGCGAGCGCTGGGCGCGCATCGTGGCCGAGGCCG
>JALGUI010000572.1 GCA_029820915.1 Candidatus Zipacnadia bacterium
CTCCCCCGTCTCGAGCTGCGCTCGGGCCACCCCCTCCTTGAGCGGAGCGCATCAGTTGCGCGTGTTCCTGTGTCACCACAGGGGAGGCGGCTACCTCGGCCCCGTCAGGTGCCGTCATTGTAGGATAGGCTTCCAGCCTGTCAACGCCGTTGGAGGTGCCGTTGCCTTCGCCGCGCGGACGACGAACGGCAGACAGGCTGGAAGCCTGTCCTACAAACGGCAAAGGCAACGGCGGCGGTTCCGGGGCTGAGGACCGTCGGCGACGTGTCACGGCGGGCGCTCGACCGGCGCTCCCTAATGTGCCCCAGCCGGGACGCGCGACCCGATCGCTGTCGTCGCCTTCGTACCTGCCGTGTGCTATAATGCCGGGCGTTGCCTGACCCAGCGAGGAGTTGAGACAATGAGTGAGCCCGCGTGGACGCACCTGGAGGACTGCGCTGTGTCGGTCTTCGCCGACCGCCGCTCCGCGGACCTCATCGGTACCGATGCCGTCCCCACCACCTCCGGCTTCAACGTCGGCGTGGCCTGGTACACCGCCACTGAATTCGGCGAGCCGCAGGTGCATGACGACCAGGAGGCCGTCTACGTGGTGTCCGGCGAGGGCGAGTTGCGCCTCGCCGACGACGTCGTGCCGCTACGCCCGGGCACGGCGGTCTACGTGCCGCCCGGCACCCGGCACGGGGGGCGCCGCACCGCCGAAGAGGCCGTCATGGTCGTCTACACCCACGGCGCGGTCTGAGCCACCGCGCGCCCTTCCGGTCCGCTGCCCCGAATCCGGCCCTGATTATGGGAAACTCCCACGAAGAGCGTTACGAGTCCCGCCGCCCCGCGCACGAGCTGCGCGTGACCGCCGCCATCGCGCTCATCGGGGGCAGCTCCTACATCGCGCTGCTCGCCGCCCTGGTGCGCTCGATCCTCATTATGCGGCTCATTGGGCCGCGCGGCCGCGGCATCCAGCGCCTCGTCGGGCTCATCAAGGGCTACCTGTCCACGACCACCATCGCCTTCCGCCACGGGACGAGCAAGGAGTTGCCGCTGGCCATCGGCGCCCGGGACGCGCAGCGGGCCGCCGAGGCGGAGGACGCGGGCTACCTCGCCGTGACGGTGCTGACCGCCCTCGCCGGGCTCGGCATGCTGCTGTACGCCATCTTCATCTCGAAGGGGAGTTGGGAGTGGCGGGTCGCGCTGTCCGTTGGCGGCGGACTGCTGCTCGCCGATGACCTGATCGCGCTGTACTGGTCGGTGCTGCGCTCGTGGAGCCGCTTCCAGACGCTGGCCGTCGGCGAGTTGGTGCGCACGGCCGGCCAGTTCGTCTTCATGGTCGGCGGGGCGCGGCTGCTGGGCGTCACCGGCGTCATGCTCGGCTGGCTGGCCAGCGCCCTCGTGGTGCTGCTCTACCTCGACCTGACGTCGCGCATCAGGACGTCCTGGCGCCCGACTTGGTCGCACGTGTGGCGGCTGGCCGCCATCGGCCTGCCGGTGGCGCTGATCTCCTTCTCGGACGTGCTGCTGCGCTCCATCGACGGCACCGTCCTCGTGCGGTTCTACGGTGAGGAGCAGTTCGGGCTCTACAGCGTCGCCATGCAGATGGCGGCGTACCTCTACGCCCTCCCGCAGGCGGCCGGCTTCGTGATCTGGCCGAAGGTGCTCGAGTCCTACGGCGCGGAGGACACCATCGAGCGCAAGCGGCGCCGGGTGATGCTGCCCACCGTCGGCCTGGCGGCCCTCATGCCGGTGCTCGGGGGCGTCGCCTGGCTGCTGCTGCCGTCCGCCATCGACCTGGTGGTGCCCAAGTTCGCGCCCGCGGTGCCCGCGGCCCAGGTACTAAGCATGGGCTCGACCTTCCTGGCCATGCCGCTGGCCACCAACGCCGCGCTGGTCGCCAATGACCAGGAGACGGCCGTGATCCTTACCAAGCTCGCCGGCTCGGCGGTGTCCGGCGGAGGCGCCTGGTATCTGGTAGCGAACCAGGGGTCGCTGATCGCCGTCGCGGTCGCGTCGTGCGCCGGCTTCGCCGTCGCCGCCGTGCTGTCGCTGCTCGTGCAGCTTCGCGGGTTCTTCCCCGCGACACCCCGGCTGGTGCGCGAGGTGCTCGTGGCGCTCGCGCCCGCCGCCTGGGCCGCCGGCGCACTGTGGGCGACCTACCGCGTCGTCCTCACTGTCGGCCTGGCCCCGGCGCAGTTCGGCCATGCCATCCTGTCGGTGCTCATCTTCCTGGTCCTGAGCTCGCCCTGCCTGGTCTGGGCCGACCGGCAGACCGGGGCCGCCAAGGAGTTCGTGGCCATCATACGAGACCGCTTCAGCGAGTGATCGCGCTGCGTGGGAGGCCTGCCATGAAGAAGACGACGCTCAACCTGCTGAGGGAGCTCACCGAGGCCAATGGTGTTCCGGGCTTCGAGAGCCGCATCGCCGCCATCATGCGCGCGCGCCTCGAGGACATCGCCGAGATCAGCAGCGACAACCTCGGCAGCCTGATCGCGCGCATGGCGGGCGCGTCGTGATGCTCGCGGGCCACATGGACGAGGTCGGCTTCATGGTCAAGCTCGTGACCGAGGAGGGCTTCGTGAAGTTCGCCAACCTCGGCGGCTGGTGGGACCAGGTGCTACTGGCCCAGCGCGTGGTCATCGAGACCGCACAGGGCCCGGTGACCGGCCTGATCGGCGCCAAGCCCCCGCACCTGCTCGGGGCCGACGAGCGGTCGAAGGTGGTGGCCGCCACCGACATGTTCATCGACGTCGGCGCCGAGGACCGCAAGCAGGCCACCGAGGAGCTGGGCATCCGCCCCGGCGACCCCATCGTCCCGTGGTCGTCCTTCGAGGCGCTGGCGGGCGGCGACCGGCTCATGGCCAAGGGCTGGGACGACCGCGTCGGCGTGGCGCTCGCCATCGAGGCGCTCCAGGCCCTGCACGGGAAGAAGCCCCCGA
>JALGUI010000573.1 GCA_029820915.1 Candidatus Zipacnadia bacterium
CGGGCTTCGAGGCCCGACAGCAGCCCCGGCAGCCCGCTCTCGGCGTTGCGCATGATGGTCAGCGTGTTGTGGTCCCTCGGGTCGCCCTTGAGGTAGTCGCCCTCGCACAGCCACACGCGGCCGTTGTCGGTGAAGCGCACGATCGAGTTGCCGTCCCAGTGCCCGTGGTAGCCACCGGAGATCCCGTCGAGCAGCAGGTACGCGGCGGCCGGGTCCACGGCATTGCGGAAGCTGAGCTTGTCGAAGGCGCGCGCCGGCGCCACCGGCGAGTCGGCCCCGTAGTACTCGTAGTACATCGGCTCGAGCGGGTGCGCGTAGACCCCCAGCAGCTCATCCCAGTCAGCGCGGCCGAGGTCCAGCCGGCCGCCGCACGCCGACAGCCAGTTGCGCGCGTTGGCCTCGGGCGCCGCCGGCCCGGTCGCCGGTGAGTAGGCGCCGACGTCACCGTAGCCCACGCCCGAGCCCACGTTGTCGTGGCTCATCAGTCGCAGCGTCAGGAAGCGGTAGACGGGCTCCTGGTCGAACCAGTCCCAGCGCCCGGTCATGGCGGCGTAGCGCGCGACGTGGATGGACGTGATGTCCTGGTAGCCCCAGCAGTCCTCCATGGGCTTGGAGCTTTGCAGCGGCCCGGCCATGAAGAGGTCCGCCCACATCAGCCAGTCCTGCGCCTCGGGCAGGCCGTAGTACTTGCCGAAGTAGTCGCCGCACGCCGCGATGGCGTAGGTCGGGAAGGTCTGATGGTTGTGAGCGATGATCGGCGACCGCGCCCGCAGGATCTCGGTGCGCTGCTCCGGCGGGTGATGGCTCTTGGGCTGGCCGGCGACCTGGCAGCAGTTCCAGTCGAAGACGCCCGCGCACTTGCGCGCCATGAGCAGGATCAGGTTGGTGAGCTGTAGCCTCTCGAGTGGCGGGAAGCTCTCGTGGTGCTCGCGCCGGTCCCAGTTGCCGACGATCTTCTGGGTCTCGGCATCGATGAAGCCGTCGCCCGCGACCTGGCGGATGGTGTCGGGCGAGTCCAGGTACTCCAGATAACGATAGCCCAGCAGCACGAAGGTGTCGTCGGGGTAGTACTTCCAGTCGCGCTGCAGGTGCCTGATGTCGCCGGTGCGGATCCACTCGCCGCTGGCCACCGCTATCTGCCGGTAGTGCTCGCGATCGTCGGCGTACTCGGGCGCGGGGAGAAGCTCCCACGGATAGACCACCGTGCGGTCGCCCTGCAGCCGCTCGATGAGCGCTTCGACGCCGGCCTGCACCTGGGCCTCGTCCGCGCCACCCACCACCAACGTGTTGACGCCTGCGCCCCTCGGGTCCACGTCCACAAAGAGCTGCGGCTCGCCGTCGTCAGGCGGCGAGGGGATGCTCCGCCACGCCTCCGGCGCTGACCGCAGGATGGCGAAGGTGGTCTCGCGCGTGCCCAGCGCCACGACGTTCGTGGCGCGGAAGTCGTCCTCGGTCACCTCGTCGCCGCGCCGGATCGGCGGCCGCGCGCCGCTGCGCCGCTCGATCTCGTCGGCGAGGGCCGCGGCCTGCCCGGCGAACTCGCCGTTGTCGCCCATGGCGATCAGGCAGCGGCACTCCCCGTCGGCGACGAGCGTGGTGTCGCGCTCGAAGGCGTAGAGTTCGGCGATGGTCTCGTTGAGTGTCAGGCGATGGATGCGCACCTGGTCGAGGTAGACTCCCGCACCCTCGAGCAGCGACAGCGTAATGGTCGCGGGCCCGTCCTCCGGCTGCGTGAAGTGCGAGCGCTGCCAGGTGAAGACAGAGTTGGTGATCGCCTGCGGGCGCATCCCATAGTCCCCGGCGGTGAGCGCCACCTCGCTGAAGGTGTCGGGCTCGACCGCCAGCGAGCGCACCCGGACCGTGTAGTCGCCGGCGGGCAGCGGCATCTCGAAGGCAAGCTCCTCGCCCGCGGCGTCGAGCCGCACCGCTGAGGCGACCGCCCCCACCACCTCGACAACGTCGCCGGTGGTGTCGCCCTGCTCGGCCTCGAGCGTCAGGTCCTCGACCGGCAGCATCCCCGGCTGCGCCGCCGCGCCGCCGAGGGCGCGGATCTCGTCCACGAACAGGTAGCTCCACGTGGGCTCCTGGAAGTCCAGCCGCACGCGCTGCGCGCGCATTCCCAGGCCATCCAGCGCCCAGGCATAGACGCGGGCCTCAGCCGGGCTGTACGGCTCATCGCCGCGCACCTGCGCGACCTGCACCGGCACGGCGTACGGGAAGTCCGGGCCGATCACCGAGATGTCGATGCGCTCGGGCGGCTCGACGTTCCCGCCCGCACCGCAGATCGTCACCTCGATGCGATCCACCCAGGCGGGCTCCCCGAGGTCGATCTCGACGGTGATGGGCTCGCGATAGCTGGTGTCGCGCCAGCCGACCCACTCCGCGGCCTTGTAGTTCGCCGGACCGCTGATACCGTCGGTCAACTCGCCGCGATAGAGGGCGTCCGGCGCGTAAGGCTGCGGGCCGCCGGCGTCCGCGTAGGCATCCGCGGGCGCGTCCGGCGCGTAAGGCTGCGGGCCGCCGGCGTCCGCGTAGGCATCCGCGGGCGCAGGCGAGACCCGGTAGGGCCTGCCGAGGGCGTGGTTGGTCAGCTCCTGCGCGACCGAGGTGGTGGCGCAGGCACAAAGCGCGAGGGCGAGCAGGATCGTGCTGGTCATGACGCCGTCTCCCACTGACAGGCTGCGGATCGCGCCCAACTTGCCCGCGCGATGGCCGGAGTCCTCCCGCGAGGCAGGGGCGGCCGCGACGCCGGCGAACCATTTCGCGTCGAGGACCCGCACACACCGGAGGCGACGCGCCATGTTCGGCCCCAAGGCAGTGCTGCACGGCAGGCTCATCGACGGCACCGGCGCCGAGCTGATCGACGATTCCGTGGTCATCGTCCGAGATGGCCGCATCGACGCGGTCGGTCCGGCGGCCGGAGTCGAGGTGCCCGACGCCGCCGAGGTCATCGACGCCTCGGGGCGCACCGTAATGCCCGGACTCGTGGAGGGCCATGCGCACGTGGGAGGGGGCGCGGCGGATCAGCAGGTGCTGCGCATCTCGCTGCAGCGCGGCATCACGACCGTG
>JALGUI010000574.1 GCA_029820915.1 Candidatus Zipacnadia bacterium
CGTCGGTCCAGACGCGGCCGCCGCCGGGGAGGGCGTCGGTGCGCACCTGGTCCATCAGCGGCTCCTCGCACCGCACGCCCACGTAGAGGCCCGTGTCATCGTGCAGCAGGTGGGACACGGTCGCGGCCTCGGCAAACGCCTTGCCGCTGATGAGCAGGAAGCGGTCCATGATGCCCGCCTGCTGCCAACACGCCTCGTCGAGCATCCCATCGAGCTGAGGCTGCTCGTCCGTGCGCGGGCAGTTGCTCACCCTCAGCCCCGCCGACAGCTCGGCGGGATCGGCGCTCGCCACCGCGGCGACCCTCACCCTCAGCCCCGCCGACAGCTCGGCGGGATCGGCGCTCGCCACCGCGGCGACCGGCGGCAGGTAGTCGATCGGCCCCGGCCCCGCCTGCGCGGCGGCCTGCGCGGCGGCGGCCGCCTCGCCCTCGAATACCACCAGGTTGTAGGCGAACCGGACCTCGTCGCCCGGCTCGAAGACGCGCATCGGGTGCAGCCGCATGGCCAGCGACAAGCGGTCGTCCTCGCTGCGCCCGATGTAATTGATCTTGTACATCTGCGGCCAGGTCACCGGCACCAGCGCGACGCCGCGGCCCGCGGCGGACGAGGTGAAGGCGTACCAGTCGGCTTTGATCTCGAGCGCGAGACTGTTGACCTCGATGTCGCTCGCCGGCAACTCGCCGGATGCGGTGACCAGGCGGTCAACACCCGCGGCGCAGGAGAGGCCGGCCGGCACGATGAGATGCGGCGTCGTCTCGGCGGGAGCCTGCAACTGATAGGCGACCTGCAGCATGGGGCTGCCGTCGCGCACGGTCACGGCCTTGCGCAGATGGAAGCCGCCGAACTCCGCACAGTCGAAGGTGAGGGTGACGCCATCGGCGGTCTCGGCCAGCGCCACGCCCGTGGGCTTCAGCCGGCTCTCGGCGACCCAGCGCTCGCCCTCGGTGAAGTACAGCGAGGCGCCGAGGCGCGCGACGAGGCTGTCGCCGCCCGTCTCCGGCTGCAGACTCACCAGGTTGCCGCACGACTCGCTCACGTCGAAGACCGCCGCGAAGATGCCGTTGTCAACCGCGATCTCCGCGTCGCTTCGCTCCACCTGCACCGCCCACGCGGCAACGGCCGCCAGGATCATCGCCCCGGCCGCCAGACAGCTCAGAAGTACCGCTTGCGTCAACTTCATCCGCGCTCAACTCCAGGCCCTGCATCGACGTCGCGGGGCGGGCGCCACCTTCGGCGCGCCGCCCCCGAGCATCCCGCAGGTTCGTCGGCAGTGATGGCCTTCCCTTCGTCAGTCTCGGGGGACTCGCGGACAGTGGGGCTACCCCGGCATCGTGCAATGCGCGCGGGAGGAGGAATCCGCCGTGTTTGTCAGGAACGTATTGAGTTGAGGGTGCCGGCGTATGGTATAATCATTGGGAGTTGTGTGCGCCTGGGGGGGTGAGCATCAACCACGACGTGAAGGAGTCGGTGGCGATGCGGAGCACGAAGGGTTTCACGCTCATCGAGCTGTTGGTGGTCATAGCCATCATCGCGATTCTGGCGGCGATCCTGTTCCCCGTCTTCGCGAGGGCGCGGGAGAAGGCGCGCCAGACGAGCTGCCTGTCGAACCTCAAGCAGTTGGGGGCCGCCTGGAACATGTACGTGCAGGACTACGACGAGACATCCTGCCCACTCGTCACCGCAGCCCCCGGGGACGGCCGCGCGGACCGCACCACATGGTTCGCGCTCATGATGCCCTATGTCAAGAACACCCAGATCGGCCAGTGTCCGTCTATACGCCCGCATGGATGGACCTACCCAGGCGGCAACCTTCTCGACTACGACTACTCGATGCACTACTGGGTGGGCTCAATAGCCCTGGCCAATATCGAGAGGGTCTCAGAGGTATTCGTGTTTGGCGACGGCACCTGGGGCGACATCACTCAGTACCGCCTGTACATACACGGCCCCTGGCTCCGTGCCGGGACGCACTACGGCACGCCGCCCCGCTTCTACAGGCACAATGGGGGCGGCAACTGGGTCTTTGTGGACGGTCACGCCAAGTGGAAGAGCACCTGGACCGACCTCATAGACCCAAGCTGAGACCACAGGTTCCGGAGTACGTCTTGCGGTCCGTCGTCGGCCACCGGCCACGGCACCTTCCTGCACAACGAGGGGCAGCAGCAGAACGTGGCCTTCGCCGATGGTCACAGCAAGTGGCCGGCCAAGGACACGATCGTCAACGGCCTTGACCAACACGGCCATATGCAGTAGCAGCGTCCCTTCCTGGTCGCGACGACCTGCCACCAGCCCCCCGCGCTCTGGACAGCGGCGCCACAGGGCGAAGGCGCCCGGGAGGAGGTATGCGTCATGCCTGTGAGGAAACCACGTGGTTGATACCCCGCGGGTGTGGTATAATCGTTTGGGGCCACGCGCGACTTCAGAGTCGCGTACCAATGTCGATGTGAAGGAGTCGATCAGGCAATGCGCAGGTCAAGAGGTTTCACGCTCATCGAGTTGCTCGTCGTCATAGCCATCATCGCCATTCTGGCGGCGATCCTGTTCCCGGTCTTCGCGAGGGCGCGGGAGAAGGCGCGCCAGACGAGCTGCCTGTCCAACCTCAAGCAGCTCAGTCTCTCCCTCACGATGTACGCCCAGGACTACGACGAGACGCATCCCCGCTACTATCACATTCCCATCGCGGGCTACAGCGATGGCGTGTCCACCGGCGGCGTGTGCGTGTACAGCGCGATT
>JALGUI010000033.1 GCA_029820915.1 Candidatus Zipacnadia bacterium
GCGGCCAACGGGGCGATGGCGGTACACCTCGTGCAGGAGTCGGGCTCGAACGCGCATCACATCGTGGAGGGCGCCTTCAAGTCGTTCGCCAGGGCGCTGGACGAGGCGACGCAACTGGACGAACGCGTGACCGGCGTGCCGTCAACCAAGGGCGTGCTGTGACGGCCCGGCGCCCGCCCGCGTAGGCCGGGCCTCCAGCCCGGCAGCGCCGTTGGCGGGGTGGAGTGCAGTGACGGCCCGGTCGCCCGCCCGCGTAGGCCGGGCTTCCAGCCCGGCAGCGCCGTTGGCGGGGTGGTGCGCAGTGACGGTCCGGTCGCGTCGGGAGCTAGAACAATGATAGCGCTGATCGACTACGGGATGGGGAACCTGGGGAGCGTGGGGAACGCGCTCGGGTTCGTCGGCTGCGAGTTCGAGATCACGAGCGATCCAAAGGCCATCGCCGCCGCGGACGGCGCGATCCTGCCGGGCGTGGGCGCCTTCGGCGACTGCATGGCGAACCTGCGCGAGTACGGGCTGGTTGACGCGATCCGGGCGTACGTCGCGGATGACCGGCCCTTCCTGGGGATCTGTCTGGGGCTGCAGCTTCTGTTCAGCGAGGGCGAGGAGATGGGCCGACACCGGGGGCTGGACATCGTGCCCGGCCGGGTCATCCGCTTCAGGCACGAGTTGAAGATCCCGCAGATCGGCTGGAACCAGATCGTCGGGCGGCAGGAATGTCCGCAGCTTGAGGGCGTGGCGGACGGCTCCTACGTGTACTTCGTGCACTCCTTCCACGTGGTGCCCGAGGACGAGTCGGTGGTCGCGGCGACCACCGACTACGGCTACGACTTCGTGTCGGCGATCCGGATCGGGAACCTCTTCGCGACGCAGTTCCACCCCGAGAAGAGCGCGGACGTGGGACTGCGGATACTGCGGAACTTCGTGCGTACCTGCGACGGGTGGTGAAGGGCCGATGATCGTCATTCCGGCGATCGACATAGCCGACGGACAGGTCGTGCGCCTCGAGCGCGGCGACATGTCCCGCCGCACCGTCTACTCCGATGACCCGGCCGCGATGGCGCTGCGCTGGCAGGGCGAGGGCGCCGAGCGCCTGCACGTGGTGGACCTCGACGGCGCCATCGAGGGCCGGCCGGTCAACCTCGATTCGCTGCGCGCCATCGTCGAGGCGGCCGACATCCCCGTGGACATGGGCGGGGGGCTGCGCACCATCGAGGACGTCGGTCGCGTGCTGGACCTCGGGGTGCGCTGGGTGCTGCTGGGCACGAGCGCGCTGACCAGCCCGCTTGTGCTGGACGCGGCGCTCGAGCGCTTCGGTGACGCCATCTGCGTGAGCATCGACGCCCGCGACAGGCGGGTGGCCATCGAGGGCTGGCTGCAGACCTCGGACATGGCGGCGCTGGACCTGGCGCGGCGCGTCGAGGCGATGGGCGTGCAGGAGATCGTGCACACGGACATCTCACGCGACGGGATGCTGACCGGCCCGAACCTCCCGGCACTGCGCGAGGTCGCCGCGAACACGGACCTGCGCATCATCGCGGCGGGCGGCGTGAAGTCGCTGGACGACATCCGGGCGCTGCGGGACCTCGAGCCGCTGGGCGTGGTGGGCGCCATCAGCGGCCGGGCGATCTACACCGGCGACCTGCCGTTGGCCGAGGCCGTGCGCGTGGGCCGCGGCGAGGCGTAGGCGCGGCCGAGGCGCGACGCCTCACCGCGTAGGTCGGGACGTTCGCGCAGCGAACTCCCCAAGAGGTCGCGGAGCGACCTCCGGGCTTCCAGCCCGACGCAGTTCGCACCGCGCATTGCGGAACGGCCAACGGCGACGGCAACGGCAACGACCGGGCGGGCGCAGACCGCTTGCGGTCTGAGGGAAGCCCGCCCCTCCTGACGACAACGGCAAACGGCGGACCAGAATCCGGGAGAGAGTGAGATGCTGGCCAAGCGAATCATCCCGTGTCTTGACGTGAAGGACGGTCGCGTCGTCAAGGGCGTCCAGTACGTGGACTTCCGCGACGCCGGCGACCCGGTCGAGCAGGCGGCGTGGTACAACGAGCAGGGCGCCGACGAGCTGACCTTCCTGGACATCACGGCGTCCCTCGAGCACCGCGACACGGTGCTGGACATCGTGCGGCGCACCGCCGAGCAGGTGTTCATCCCGTTCACCGTGGGCGGGGGAATCCGCGCCATTGAGGACATCCGTGACACGCTCAAGGCGGGCGCGGACAAGGTCTCGATCATGACCGCCGCGGTGCGCAACCCCGATATCATCACCGAGGGCGCCGAGCGCTTCGGCTCGCAGTGCATCGTCGTCGCCATCGACGCGCGGCGCACTCCGCGCGAGGGCCGCGATGACTCGGACCTGGGGCCCGCGCCCGACGAGCAGATACAGTGGCGCGTGCACACCCACGGTGGGACGGAGCCGACCGAGGTGGACGCGCTGGAGTACGCGGCGCGCGTCGAGGAACTGGGCGCGGGCGAGCTGCTGGTCACCAGCATGGACGCGGACGGCACGAAGGCGGGCTACGACCTGGAGCTCTTGCGGCGCATCTCGGTGAACGCGGGGATCCCGGTGATCGCCTCGGGCGGCGCCGGAAGCGTGGACCACATGTACGACGCCATCGACTACGGCCGGTGCGACGCGGTGCTGGCCGCGAGCATCTTCCACTTCCGCGAATACACGGTGCGGCAGGTGAAGGAGGAGCTGGCCGCGCGCGGCGTGTCGGTGCGGCTGTAGGAGCACAGGCCTGAGACGGGAGGACGCGGGTGTACACCGATGAGTTGAGGTTCAACGATCAGGGCCTGATCCCCGCGGTCGTCTGCGACCACGCGACGGGTGAGGTGCTGATGGTCGCGTGGATGAACGAGGAGGCGGTCAGGCGGACCGTCGAGACCGGCAAGGCCACCTACTGGAGCCGCTCGCGCCAGAAGATATGGGTGAAGGGCGAGACCTCCGGGAACGTGCAGGTCGTGCGCTGGGTGCGTCTCGACTGTGACGCGGACGTGCTGATGATCGGCGTCGAGCAGACCGGCGGGGCGTGCCATGAGGGCTACCGCTCGTGCTTCTACCGCGAGCTGCGCGACGGAGAGTGGCAGGTCATCTGCGAGAAGTGCTTTGACCCCGAGGAGGCCTACGGCGCACGGCAGTAACGAAGGCAACGAAGGCAACGAAGGCAACGGCAACGGCGCCCGCGGCGGCAGGTCGCGGGCGTTGTCGCGTACCGCGTCAGAACTCGGTGGCGCCCGAGAAGCGGAAATCGCGCACCCGCAGCGCGGGCGCCCAGGCCATCTGATCGAGCCGACCGTCGCGGCCGATCATGTCCACGCGGCTCAATGCCCCGAGCATATTCTCCGTGAAGCGCAGGTTGCGCACGCCGCCCACGACCTCGCCGCCCTCGATCAGGAAGGTCCCGTCGCGGGTCATGCCGGTGAGGATGGCGCGCCGGGGATCGACGAGATTCGTGTAGTGGAAGCGCGTGATCAGCAGGCCCCGCTCGGTGGCGGCGATCATGTCGCTCACCGTGGCGTCGCCGGTGCGCAGGAAGATGTGCGCCGGCACCGGGCCGAAAGTATTGCCGGGCAGCGCCGCATGGCCGGTGGAACGCGTCCCGGTGAGCGCGGCCGTGCGCGTGTCGTGGACGGGGCCGACGGCGACGCCGTCGCTGATGAGCTCGACGCGACGGCGCGGCAGGCCCTCGAAGTCGAAGGCGCGACGCAGCCCGCGCGGGTCGAGGCCGTCGTCCCACAGAGCGATGCTTTCGCCGCACACCCGCTCGCCCATGCGCCCGCACAGCGGGCTGCGGCCCTCGTGGCAGGCGAGGCCGTTGAAGGCGCTGATCGCGAGGAAGAAGAGCAGATCGGTGACCGCGGGCGGCTCGAGGATGGCGTCCCAGCGTCCGGGCTCGACGGACCGCGGGCCGGCCGAGCGCGCGCACGTGTCGGCGGCCGTCCTCGCCAGCGCCGGGGCGTCGATCTCGGACGCGTCCGCGGCGTGAGCCTGCGCGAACCCGGAGCTGTCGTCCCCGGTGAGTACCATCCGCAGGTTGGCGCGCGTGGTCTCAGCGAAGGCGCGGACGCCGAGCGAGTTGGCGACGGCGTGTGCGCCGACGGTGGCCGAGCAGGCGCCGGCCGCGGTCTGCCCGCGCTCGCGGGCGATGGCAATACAGGTGCGGACGGCCTGGGCGCGCGCCTCGGGCCCGAAGTCGGCCGTGGCCGGTGAGCCGGAGAGCGACGCAGGCTCGTCGCCCGGCTCGGGCAGGCCGGGGAAGTTGTCGTCCGGTGTGCTGAGCGAGGCCAGCAGCGTGGCGCGCTCACCGACGTCGGCCAGCCCGGCGTCGGAGGTGTCGTTCGTGGACGCGACGCCGACCTGTTCGCCGATGGCCGCGCGCACGACGACCTGGAGGTTGGTCTCCGCGACGCTCTGGTGGATGTGGCTGCGGGCGAAGCGCGTCAGGCCACTGCGCCGGGCCAGCAGGTTGACCTCGGTCTGGTCGGCGCCCGACGCGGCCAGCACGCGTTCGCAGATCCCGAGCGCCTCGTCGCGGCCCATCAGCAGCGCGTCACTCATCCTCGACCACCCCCACGCGAACGCCCCGGAAGCGCGCGGCGGAGACCCCGTGGCCGACGTGCGCGGTCTGTCCCGGCTCGCCCTTGCCGCAGTTCGGGATGCCCCAGACGCGCCAGCTCTCGCGGTCGGCGACGGCGTCGCAGGAGCCCCAGAACTCGGGTGTGATGCCGGTGTAGGTCGGGTGGCGCACCATGCCGGCGATCTCGCCGTCCTCGATCAGCCAGCCGCACTCGGCCGCGAACTGGAAGTTCAGGCGCCGGTCGTCGATGCTCCAGCTCAGGTTCTCCTCCATCAACATGCCGCGCTCCGTGGAGGCGATGATCTCCTCGCGCGAGAGGTCGCCGGGCTCGAGGTTGATGTTGGTCATGCGGATCAGCGGCAGGCGCGCCCAGCCGTCGGCGCGCATGCAGCCGTTGCTGCCGGGCAGGCCGAGCTGGGCGGCGGTCTCGCGCGAGGTCAGGTAGCCGGCAAAGATGCCGTCCTTCACGATCCACGAGCGCTGCGCGGGCACGCCCTCGTCGTCGTAGGCGAAGGAGCCGAGGCCCCCGGGCAACGTGGCGTCGGCGGTGATGTTGACGATCTCCGAGCCGTAGCGGAAGCCGCCGAGCTTGTCGGGGGTGAGGAAGCTCGTGCCCGCGTAGGACGCCTCGGTGCCGAGCACGCGGTCGAGCTCGATGGGGTGGCCGCACGACTCGTGGAGCTGCAGGGCGAGTTGCCCGCCGGCGAGGATCAGGTCCATCTCGCCGCTCGGGCAGGCCGGGGCGTCGAGGAGCCGCCGGGCTTCGGCGGCGGTGCGGGCGGCGTGGTCGGGCAAGGCAAGCTCGTCGATGACCTCCCAGCCGCGCGTCTCGACCCGGCCGCCGTGCGATGACGGGTACGAGCGGCGGCAGGCCAGACCCTCCCCCACCGCGGTGGCCCCCAGGCCCCCGCCGGTCTCGATGCGCTCGGTGAAGATGGATGCGCCCTCGCTGGAGGCGAAGTGCTGGTCCCGGCGCAGCACGCTGACGTAGCCTGACGCGATGGCGACGCCCTCGGCGCGCATGAGCCGGTCGCACGCCACAAGCAGCGCGATGCGGTCCTCGACGGGGACGTCGTCGGGGTCGATGGCGAACTCGGCCGCTACCTCGGCGACCGCCGGCTCGACGGGCGCCAACCGCACGGGCTCGTCGATGGTGGGAGCGGCCGCGCGCGCGAGGTCAACGGCGCGGCGGGCCGCGTCGCGGATGGCGGGCTCGGCGAGCTCGCAGGTGCCCGCGAAGCCCCAGGCGCCGTCGGCGATGACGCGCACGCCCAGGCCGCGATCGACGCCGGCAACCAGCGCTTCGGTGGCGCCGTTCTTGACGAGAGCGCGCTCAATGCGCGTCTCGATGACGCGCGCATCGGCGTACGAGGCGCCGGCGGAAACGGCAGCTTCGACTGCTGATCGGGTCAGGCGTTCCATCGGATCTGCCACCCCGACGAGGATTCGACCCCGACCGCCGAAGACCTGCCTCACACGATGCCGTCGGCGAAGTCACGGGCGCAGAAGGGCACGAGGTCCCCGGGCTTTTCGCCGACGCCGACGACCTTGATGGGGATCGCCAGCTCGGCCGTGAGCGAGAGCAGCGCGCCGCCCTTGGCGGTGCTGTCGAGCTTGGCGACGGCGATGCCGGTGACGCCGATGGCTTGGTTGAACTCGCGGGCCTGGATGATGGCGTTCTGGCCGGTGTTGGCGTCGATGACCAGCAGGCGCTCGTCGGCGGGCCGCCCGGTGGCGCGCTCGACGATGCGGCCCATCTTGCGCAGCTCCTCCATCAGGTTGACCTTGGTGTGCAGGCGGCCCGCGGTGTCGGCGATGACCACGTCGATGCCGCGGGCCTTGGCCGCGTCGAGGGCATCGAACATCACGGCGCCGGGGTCGGCGCCCATCTTCTGGGCGACCACCTCGCACCCGACGCGTTGGCCCCACACCTGGAGCTGCTCGATGGCGGCGGCGCGGAAGGTGTCCGCCGCGGCGAGCAGCACGCTCATGTCCTGCGACCTGAAGAAGTGCGCGAGCTTCGCGATGGTCGTGGTCTTCCCCGTGCCGTTGACGCCCAGGACCATGATGGTCGTGGGCGGCTCGGAAGCGAGGACCAGCTCGCCCTCGAAGGGCTCGAGGCGCTCGCACACCTCGTCGCGCAGCAGCTCGAGCAGGCCCTCGTCATCGGTCACGCGCGCGCCCTCGGCGCGCCTGCGTAGCTCCTCGACGATCTCGCGGGCGATCGGCGCGCTCACATCGGCCATCACCAGCGCGGCCTCGAGCTCCTCGATGGTGTCGTCGTCCAGCGTTGCCCGGCCGCGCAGGACGTTGCCCACGCGGCGGAAGATGCCCTGAAGCACGGTGTCTCGTCTCCTGTCGCTCTGGCAGGGCGGGGCTACGGGAGACCGCTTTGCGGTCTCGCCCGCCCGGTCGTTGTCTCCGGGAACGGCATTGTCGGGCAGGATGCCCGACCTACGCGGGGCATTGCCCGGCAGGATGCCCGACCTACGCGGGGCATTGCCCGGCAGGATGCCCGACCTACGCGGGGCATTGTCGCGCAGGATGCCCGACCTACGCGGGGCATTGTCGCGCAGGATGCCCGACCTACGCGGGGCATTGCCCGGCAGGACGCCCGACCCAGGCGGGGTGGTGAGCCGCGCTCTACCCCGAGCCGGAGACGCCCGCGGCCGTGTCCTCGTGCGCGGTCGCGCGATCGCGCGCCTCGCGCTCCTGCTGCCGGCGGCCCTCCTCCTGGGCGTCGCGCAGCTCGACCGAGATGCGCTGCGACACCCCGGCCTCCTGCATGGTGATGCCGTGCAGCAGGTCCACGGCCTCCATGGTGCGCGGGTTGTGGGTGATGACAATGAACTGCGTGCGCTTGGCGAACTCCTTGAGGATCGCAACGAAGCGGTCGGTGTTGGTGGCGTCCAGCGCCGCGTCGATCTCGTCCAGCACGCAGAACGGGCTGGGCTTGACCTCGAGCATGGCGAACAGCAGCGCGAGTGCGGTCATGGCCCGCTCGCCGCCCGACAGCAGGCTCAAGTGCTTCTGGCGCTTGCCGGGCGGCTGGGCGAAGACCTCGACGCCGCTCTCCAGCGGATTGTCCGCGTCCGTCAGGTACAGGTCCGTCGTGCCACCGCCGAACAACGCGGTGAAAGTGCTCTCGAACGCCTTCGCGATCTGCTCGAAGGTAAGCATGAACTCGCGCTCGGCGGCGGTGTCGATCTCGTCGATGATCTGCAGCAGGTCGTGGCGGGCGCGCTCGAGGTCCTCGCGCTGGCTCTTGAGGAACTCCTCACGCGCGCACAGGCGCTCGCACTCGTCGATCGCGCTGAGGTTCACGTGCCCCAGCTCGCGGACCTGGCGCTTGAGGGCGTTGACCTGGCGCGCCAGGCTGTGCCGGCTCAGCTCCTCGTCACCAAGCTGCTCGAGCGCCTGGTCCGGGCCGACCTCGTAGACGTCGGCGAGGCGCTCACGGATGCTCTCAAGCTGCGCCTGCTCGCGGGTGAGGCTCACTTCGGCCCGCTGCACCTGCTCCTGCTGGGCGTCGAGCACCCGCCGGAGCTTGCGCCCGGATGCCTCAAGCTCCTCGGCCTTGCGGCGCAGGCCCTCGACGCTCGCCGAGCGCTGCACGACCGCTTCGCGCAGCTCGTCGGCCTGCGCGCGCTCCTGCTCGAGCCGCTCGGCGGTGGCCTCAAGTTGAGCCTCGAGTTCGGCCATGCGTTCGCCGAGCAGCCGACGCGTCTCGTCGGCGGAGGCGGCCTCGTCGCGGGCGCGCTGCAGCTCGTCCTCGGTGCGGCGCACCAGCTCGCCCAGCGACCGCTCCTTCTCGCGGGCCTCGGCCAGTGCGACCTCGGCCTCGACCAGCGCCCGGCGCCGGTCCTCGACGTCTGATGCCGGCAGACGGTCCGCGCGGGCGGCCTCGAGCTGCTCGTCCAGCTCTCCGGCGCTCGCACGCGCCTCGTTGGCGGCGGCGGTAAGCTCGTCGCGCCGGCCGGCGGTCGCCTGCAGGCGCTTGCCCAGCTCCTCGACCTCGCCCGCGATCTCCTCGGCCGCGGCCAGCGCCGCCTGCGCCTGGTCGCGGGTGTGCACGAGATCGCGCTCCACCTCCGACAGCTCCGCGCGGGCGTCCGCGGCGGCCACCGCGGCGGCCTCGACCTCGCCGGTCAGCTTATCCCCCTCGCGCTCGTAGCGCTCCTCGAAGCGCCAGACGTTGGCGAGCGCGCGGCTCATCAGGTCGAGCCGGCCGCGCACCTCGTCCATCTCGCGCTTGCGCGAGAAGACCCGGCCGGCGTCCTCGCTCGATGCCCCGCCACGGATCGCGCCCCCACGCTCGATCACGTGGCCCTCCAGGGTGACGGCGCGACACTGATAGCCGCTCCGCTGCAGGCAGCGCAGGGCGGAGTCGAGGTCGCGCATGGCGAGGCAGTCGCCGAGCAGGAAGTCCACGATCTGGCGGACGTCGGGGGCCGCCCGTGCGAACTTCGTGGCGGGCCCCAGGCATCCCTCGCCGGACGTCATCGTGGCCCGGGGCGCCAGCCCCGACACCGACGCCAGCGGCAGGAAGGTGGCGTGACCAAGGCCCTCGTGCTCGAGGTAGCGCACGGCGGCCACGGCCTGGTCCTGGGTGTCCACGACGATCCACTGCAGGCGGTCGCCGAGCGCGGCCTCGATGGCCTCCTCGTAGCGCGCCGAGACCTCCAGCAGGTCGCCTACGACCCCGCGCACGCCGTCGAGCTCGCCCTCGGACGCCGCCTCGAGCACCACGCGGACGGCGTCCTCGTAGCCCTCGTGCTCGCGGTCCAGCTCGTCGAGCAGCGCCAGCCGCGTCTCCGCGGCCGTGGCGGCGCCCGCGAGGATGTCGCGCTTGGCGCGGTGCTCGCGCAGTGTGCGGGTCACGAACTCGTGGCGGTCGGTGAGCTTGCCCAGCGTCGCCCTCGCCTCCGCGCCCCGCGCCGCGATGGCATCGCGGCGCTTCTCGGCCGCCACCATGCTTTCGCGCGTCTCGTCGGCCTGGCGGTGCAGGCCCTCACGCTGGCCCTCCAGCCGCTCCACGCGCTCGCGCAGCTCCTCCTGGAGGCCCCCCATCACCTCGGCCTCGCGGGTCAGGCCCCCGGCGTCCTGCAGCCGCTGCTGCCGATCGGCCTCGAGCGAGCGCAAATGCTCCTCGGACTCCCGGCGGCGGCGCTCGTGCTGCTCGACGTCATCGCGCCGACGCTCGAGGTCGCCGGCCAGTTCATCGATGCGGCCGCCCACGGACTGCTGCTCGCCCCGCAGGCGCTCGAGCTGCTCGGCCGGCTCCCGCAGACGCGCTGAGCCGTCTTCACCGGCCTGGAGGTCATCGAGACGCTCGGCGGTGGCGCGCAGCTTCTCCTCGGTGACGGCGTGGGCGCGCTCGGTGCGCTCCGCGGCCCGCTCCGCCTCGCGCGCCTGCTCGCGGCGGCGCGCCAGCTCCGAGTCGAGCTTGTGCAGGTCGGCGGCGATCTTCTCGAGTTCGACGTCGATGGTGTTGAGCCGCGACCGGGTGCCCTCGGTGTCTGCCTCGCCGACGTGCCGGTCATTGGCGAGCTTGCCGAGGCGCTCGGAGCGCTCGCGGTAGTCCAGGGCCAGCAGCTTGAGTTCGAGGCCGCGGAGTTGGCCGTCGAGTTCGCGATACTGCCGGGCCTTCCCGGCCTGGCGCTCCAGCGGCTCACGCTGGGACGACAGCTCGTAGATGATATCGGAGACGCGGCGCACGTTGCCCTCGGTCGCCTCGAGCTTGCGCTGCGCGTCATGGCGGCGCCGGCGGTACCTGCCGATGCCCGCGACCTCCTCCATCAACTCGCGGCGGTCTTCCGAGCGAACGCTGAGCACCGCCTCGATCTCGCCCTGGCCCACCAGCGAGTAGGCGGCCTGGCCCACCCCGGTGTCAACGAAGAGGTCGTGCACGTCGCGCAACCGACAGGCGGAGTTGTTGATACCGTACTCGCTGTCGCCCGTGCGATACAGCCGCCGGTAGACCTCGACTTCGGTGAAGTCCACGGGGAGCATCCCGTCGCTGTTATCGAGCAGCAGTCGGACCTCGGACATGCCCAGCGGGCTGCGCTCGTCGGTGCCCGCGAAGATCACGTCCTGGGAGGTCTGCGTGCGGATGGCGCGGTTGCTCTGCTCGCCCAACACCCAGAGGATGGCGTCGGCGATGTTGCTCTTGCCGGCGCCGTTGGGCCCGACGATGGCCGTCAGGCCGTGGCCGAACTCAAGCTCGGTATGGTCCGCGAAGCTCTTGAAGCCCCGCATCGCCACGCTGTTCAGATGCACGTGCTCAACCCCTGCCGCGGCTCACACCGGTGCGATTCGTGCCGCCGGGTCTGCGTCGGCGCTCGGCGCCCGCTGTCGCTTGGCGCCCGCTGTCGCTCAGCGCGCGCTGTCTCCTAGCGCACGAGGATGTCCGGGCGCCGCAGCGTGTGTCCCTCGTATGTGGTCTGCAGCGTCGGCCAGCCGTGCGGTCCGCTGAGGAACTCGGGGCCGCCGTCGCGCGCGATGATGGTGTCCTCCGACTTGGTGCCGGCGATCGACGGGTTCCAGGCGAACGCCTGATCCGCGAGGACCGTCTCCTCGCAGGCAAAGGTGCCCTTGTAGTCACGGGCGGCGTAGCCCGTGGCGCCGCCCTGGTGGTGCAGCCGCCACTCGTCGGGGTAGCCCGCGTCATCGTAGGCGGCGACCGCCCGGCGGAAGATGTCGGCGACCTGCGCGCCGGGGCGGCTCCCCAGGTTGAAGCACGCGTCCACGTAGCAGCACGCCGCGTGCCTGTCGCGCAGCTCGGCCGGCGGCTCGCCGAAGTGCACCATCCGCGTGGCCGAGATGCCCAGGCCGTACTTCGACGCGCCGACCACCAGCATCACGTGGCGCTCAAGCCGCCTGTCGGTCGGGATCGGGTGGCGATAGCGGAAGGCGCGCTCGTCGGCGGCGATCAGGGCCACCACGGGCTGGGCCCCGGCCGCGAACACCTTGCCCATCAGCAGCCCCGCGATCTCGTGCTCGGTCATGCCCGGCTCGATCTCGCGCCCGGTCTCGGCGATGGCGCGTGAGGCGATCTCCCCCACCTCGCGGTAGCGCTCGACCTCGGGCGCCATGAGTCGCCGGCGCAGGCGGGCGAACTTGTCCGCGACGTCCTCGGCCTCGGGCAGGGCGATGTCGGCGCCGATGCGGCCGGACACGAGGCCGCTCAGCAGGGCCGCGCGCTCCTCCTCGTCCCACTGGGCCGAGTGCACCTCGAAGGGCAGGTCGCCGAGCTCCTCGTCCTCGAAGCGCCCGGCCTCGATGTTGTCGGTCAGCAGGTGCTGGCCGTGGGCGGTCACCACCAGCCGGCAGACCCCGGTCTCGCCGCCCAGCCCGACGTGGCTGGAGCCGCCGGCGGTGAGCCACGCGAAGTTGGCGCGCGTGGCCAGGACGACGGCGTCGAGCCCGCCGTCGGCGAGGAAGCCGCGGACCATGTCGAGCTTGGCCTGGACCTCTTCGAGGCGCGTCACGCCCACCAGTCCCGCGGTGATGTCAGTCGATCGCGACGACCCCGGCGCCGTCGGCCGCGCCGGTGGCGAAGATCGACGGCTCCAGTCCCGTGGCCTCCCGGTAGCGGTCCGCGACCCGGACCGCGAAGGCGTCCACCCGCGGGGCCTCGACCAGGGCCATGACGCAGCCGCCGAAGCCGGCGCCCACCAGCCGCGCGCCGAGGCAGCCGGGGGACGCCAGCGCGGCGTCGCGCATGGCCTCCAGCTCCGCGCAACTGACCTCATAGTCGTCGCGCGCGCTGGCGTGGCTGACGTTGAGCAGCTCGGCCAAGGCCTTCGAGTCCCCGGTCTCGAGCGCACGCACGCCGGTCTGAACGCGCTCGTTCTCGCTCACGATGTGCCGTGCGCGGCGCAGGAGCGTGTCGTCCAGCTCTCCGGCGCGGGCCCGCAGCGTGTCGCTGTCGATGTCACGAAGCGCCGGAAGGCCCAGGATTGCCGCGGCCCGCTCGCACTGTCCGCGGCGCTCGTTGTAGGCCGAATCGACCAGCTCGCGGGGCTTGCGCGTGTCGCAGACCACAAAGCGCACGCCATCGTCCGGCACGGACACCAGCCGCCGCCGGCGCGTGCGACAGTCCAGCCACATGACGCGATCGGGCCGGCCGAAGACGGACGTGAACTGATCGAGGATGCCGCAGCGCATCCCCACGAAGTCGTTCTCGGCGCGCTGGCACAGCAGCGCCAGGCGCTCGGGCTCGA
>JALGUI010000575.1 GCA_029820915.1 Candidatus Zipacnadia bacterium
CTACGTGGCCTCCCGCGGCGCCGTCGGCAGAGGCCCCGGCGCCGGCGCGGCGGGCACCGCACCGCCCCCGCGGTCGGTCCCCGGGCCCCGTCGCGAACCGGAGGCGCGCTCGGACCCAGAGCCTGCTCGGAGCCCCCGGCCACAGCCCGGACCTGAGCCTGCAGCCCAGCCCGAGCCGGAGCCCGAGCCGCCACCGCCGCCGAAGCCCTCCCAGGCGGACCTGTCGCGCTTCCGCTCGATGGTGCAGAGCCGCATCCAGGGCGCGCGGCGCTACCCGTCGTCGGCGCGCGAGCAGGGGCAGTCGGGCACGGTGCGCGTGAGCTTCTCAGTGTCGCCATCGGGCAGCCCGGGCGGCATCTCGGTGTCGTCGTCATCGGGCTACAGCGCGCTCGACAATGAGGCCCTACGCGCTGTCGGCCGTGCCGGGCCCTTCCGCCCCTTCCCGCAGGGGCTGGACTCGTCCATCCACGTGGCCGCCACGGTCACGTTCCGTCTGAACTGAGTCGCAGACGCGCCGACGTATGAAGCGAGGGAGGTAAGAGCACCGATGCACCTGCGCAACGTAGTCCTGTCGATCGTCACGGCCGCACTACTGATCGCGGCGCCGCTGGCGTGGGGGGACGAGCCCTCGATCGAGGTTGACGTCACTTTCAGTGCCACCCGCACCGACGAGTTGGCCACCGACGTCGCCGCGACCGCCTACAGCATCGACCGCGAGGAGATCGAGCGCCTGCCCACCGCCAACGTGGGCGACCTGCTGCGGACGCTGCCCGGCATCCACATCACCGACAACGGCGGTTTCGGCAGCGCGGCGAGCATCATCAACCGCGGGGCCGGCAACAACCAGACGCTCATCCTCATCGACGGCGTGCGCGTCAGCAACCCAATGCTGGGCGGCGCGGACCTGTCGAACCTGAGCCTCGACGGCATCGGCCGGGTCGAGGTCGTCAAGGGCCCGCTGACCACACTGTGGGGGGCCGACGCCATGGCGGGCGTGATCCAACTCTTCACGGCCTCGGGGCCGCAGACCGAGAACCGCGTCCGCCTGGGCGCGGGCAACTACGGCACTACCCGCGCGGACTTCTCGTGGGGCACCGGACAGGGGCAGCAGGGCCTGGGCATCTCCGGAAGCTGGCTGCAGACCGACGGGGTGCGCGACAACTCCGACTACGACGGCTTCACCGTGGCCGCGCGCCTCGACCAGCCGCTCGCCGGCGGCGTGCTCACGGCGACCGGCCGGTACTACGACTACGACCTGGGCGTCCCCGGCCCCACCACCTGGCCGACGCCGAGTGACGGCCAGAACAGCACCGCATTGCTCGGCTCGCTGGCGTGGACCCGCGAGGGCCTGAGCAATCGCGACACGCTGCGCGCCGGCTACTGGGACCAGCGGATCGAGTTCGGCTACACGGACTTCAGCGCCAACCCGCAGATCAGCGTCGGCGAGCCGTCCTACTTCGAGGCCGGCTGGCAGCATGACTTCATCGGCGAGGACAGCGAGATCACCCTCGGCGGCGAGTACCGGCGGTCCGAGGGCGACTTCTCCGACACCGGCCTCGGCGACTACGACGCCGACAACGATGCTCTCGCCGCCCTCGCCCAGGTCCAGTACCGCCCGGGCGACTGGCGCTTCGTGGCGAGCGCGCGCTGGCAGGACGACGACCTGTTCGGCTCCGAGACCACGTGGCGCGTCGGCGCCACTCGCCTGTACCAGGGCGGACGGCGGGGCGCACGGGCCAGCTACGGCACCGGCTATCGCGTCCCCACCTTCAACGAGCTGTACTTCCCGGGCTCGGGCAACACCGATCTGGTGCCCGAGAGGAGCACAAGCTGGGAGATCGGCGCCTGGGACAGCGTCGGCGAGGGCGACATCCTCGATGTGGTCTACTTCCACAACGAGTTCGAGGACCTCATCGAGTGGCGCGAGGTAACGCAGTTCGTCTGGCAGCCGGTCAACATCGCCGGCGCCACCACCGAGGGCGTCGAGCTGAGTGTGCGCCGCAGCCACGGCGACCGCTGGTTCGAGCGCTGCGGCCTCACGAGGCTGAACTGGTGGAGCGACGGCGACCCGCTGCTGCGCCGCCCGGACTGGCAGGCCGGCTACTCCCTCGGCTACGAGGGCGACCGCACGCGAGCGCAACTCGACTTCATCTACGTCGGCGATCGGCTCGATGCGGTCGCCTGGCCCGGGCCGAGCGAGGTGGCCGGGTACTACCTGCTCAACCTCGGCGCCCGCCACGAGCTGGGCGGCGGGACCGAGCTGTGGGTGCGCGCCAACAACATCCTGGACCGCGAGTACGAGGCGGCGGCCAACTACCCGTCGCCCGGGTTCAACTTCATCGCCGGAGTAAGCACCGACCTCTGAGCCGCCTCCCTCAGAGGCAGGAGAAGAGCCCGGTCGCCATCCCAGGCGGCCGGGCTCGTTGCTTCGCGGCAACGCCCGCCGACGCGGAGCGCAACGGCATCGTCAGCTAGGGCC
>JALGUI010000576.1 GCA_029820915.1 Candidatus Zipacnadia bacterium
CTGAGCCGGGAGTGATACGGAGGAGAGCTTGCGATGCAGGTGAGACGACTTGCAGCGGCCGCGCTCATCGTGCTGGGATGCTGCGGCGCGATGGCGCAGGAGGCGCCGGAGCTGGTGCTGCGCAATCCGCACTACTTCGTGATCGTGGGCGACGGCGAGACCGCGCCGACGGTCACCATGGAGTGCCGAAGCTTCTTCAGCAAGACCACCGGCATGGACGTGGAGGTCTCGGACCCCGATGGCGAGGTCCGGCTGAAGACCTCGGTGCTCGTGGGCGAGGGCCTCACGACGCAGCTTCCGGGCGAGCCGGCCGAGCTGTACCTGGTCTCGGCGAACCAGGGCTCGAACGCGGTTATCTTCGCATGCGACCGGCCGTGGGCGGTCTACGCCGCGGGCCGGACCGGGCTGGGGTCGAACGCCGGGGTGCCCGAGATGTTCCTCTACGTACCGGAGGAGACCGAGCGCTTCACGTTGCGCATCTCCGCTACGTCGCCGCAGGAGGGCGGGCGCGTGACGCTGCACCGCCCGGACGGCTCCGAGGCGCTGGTGATGGACGGCGAGTTCGACGCCGAGGAGCAGCAGGAAGTCGAGGTGCCCGAGGAGCTGCGCGGCGCGGTGTGGTCGTTGACCTGGGGCACGCCGCAGACGGTGGATGCGCGGCTCGAGGACATCAACGTGTTCGTCGAAGGCGACCTGACGCCTCTGGTGTGGATCGAGCGCGGCTGGGCCGAGGAGTTCGGCGAGACGATCTGGCAGCGGCACAGGGCCGCGCTGGCCGAGGAGGGAGCACAATGACAGCAGTCACGGCCGCACTGACGCTGGCGGTCTGCGCGGCGGCGTGGGCGGCGCCGGAGTGCCTGGTACCGCGCTGGGAATATGTGCCGACGCAGGCGCCCTTCACGCACATCCTGGACTACGGCGACATTTCCGGCGACGACTACGTGGCCTCGCTCGAGCACGGGCCGCCGCACATGATCACCCACCACAAGCTGACGGTCTCGCACCCGTACTTCGGGCCGATGTGCGATCTGAACAGGATCAGGGCGGGCGAGCCGGAGATGTCGGCCGCGGAGGCCGTCGAGCAGTACCGCCAGAACCGCGAACAGGTGGAGGACTACATCCGGCGCGCGCATGCAGTGGGCGTGCAGGTCGTGACCTCGTACGTGTGCATGATGACCACCGGGGGCGAGCCCGACCGGCGTCTGGGCGTGTGGCGCTTCTGGGACAACTGGGATGCGTTCAGCGAGTTCAACATCCCACCGAGGCCCGAGGACCCGATCACCTGGCAGCAGCGCAAGCCGGACGGCTCGGAGCACCACTTCTACCGCAAGGAGCACGCGGCCTACGCGCCGATGTTCCGCTACTCCAACTGCGTCAACAACCCGAACTGGCAGGCGTACGCGCGCTGGATCATCGAGGAGGCGGCGCGGGCGGGGCTCGACGGCGTGTTCGTGGACAACGCGGGCAGCCAGCGCTGCTACTGCGACTACTGCCGG
This sequence comes from Candidatus Zipacnadia bacterium, assembly GCA_029820915.1. Classification (GTDB taxonomy): domain Bacteria; phylum Armatimonadota; class Zipacnadia; order Zipacnadales; family UBA5352; genus JALGVA01. The sequence continues at coordinate 1,497 of JALGUI010000576.1, forward strand.
GCGGGGTTCGACGCCTGGCTGCGCGAGCGCTATGCGCCGGAGGAGATCGAGGAACTGCTGGGTGGCGACACGTCGATGGCCGAGGACCTGGGCGCCGGCGACCTGCGCGCGGCCGAGACGCAACTCTTCTGGCAGCAGAGCATCCACGACCAGCTCGAGCGCATCCGGGCCTGGGGCGCGGAGATCCGCGGCAGCTTCTACATCTACCCCAACGGCCTGCACCACCGCGCGCACTACATGGCCACACGCTTCCGCGACTGCGATCTGGGGATGGACGAGAACTCGTCCGGGGCGTTCGGCGGCCATCCCGGCATTGCCCGGCGACATGTGGTCGCCGGGCTCTACATGCAGCACGTGAACCGCAACATGCTGTCCTTCCGCTGCGGCCCCGCCATCGGCGCGCGCTGCCGCGTGTCGATGATGGCCTACTCCGGCTATCCGGAGCGCGACGAGGCCAACCTGGGCCCGAACGTCAACGTGGGGCTGCTGGGGCTCGCCGAGGCGGCGGCCTTCGGTGGCGGCGGGACGTATCTGATGTACCGGCCGTCGCAGCACCCGTGGATGGCCGACGTGCGGGCGATGATGAACGAGTTCTTCGCCGAGAACGCCGATCTGTACGCGGGCCGCTATCCATGGGGCCAGGTGGCGATCTTCACGCCGGTGGCGCCGAACTACTTCGGTGACAGTGGCACCTTCCAGGCAGCCGGCCAGGCGCTCGATGTGCTCTCCGACCGCGGGCTGCTGGTGGACCTGCTGACCGAGCAGACGTTCTCGCCGGCGGCGCTGTCACGCTATCAGGCGGTGGTGGTCCCGGCTGTGCGCATCATGTCCGACCTGCAGATGGATACGCTGGTGCGTTACGCGCGCGGCGGCGGAACGCTCATCCTCGTCGGCGAGGACACCGCGACGCGCGACCGGCTGGGCCGCGACCGGCCCCAGGCCGGACGCGAGGCGCTGCTGGCGGCCGCCGACGTGGTGCT